>CAIVCU010000471.1 GCA_903904495.1 uncultured Chlorobiaceae bacterium | reverse complement strand
GTTATCGAAAGCCTTAAACATGCCCGCAAGCTCCAGACCTTTTCTCTCCTGCTTGCAGGTATTGCTTTGCTTTTTATTGTCATTAAACCAAAGACCATTACGCTGCCCTATCTTGCAGGATCGTTCAAATTTGATGATTTCAGCTACTCTTTTCTTGCAACGATCCTCTCTACAGTACTGTTAAGTCAGGTCTCCTCCTTTATTGATTCAGCCCTTCAGGGTGCACACTATCTCAATGACCGGAGGTCGGCAATGCTTGTTGGCCATTTTCCCTGGTTGCTCTCCAAATATGAAAGCGAACCGGCAAACCGGCGGCAATCAAAGATCATGCGCTTTTTTCTTGTGTTTCATCCGGTTATCTACATCTATTTTTTCATGAAATGGGATCTGCTTTTCAGTGGCGATTGGCAAGGGCTTATACAGCATTACCAGGAGATGCCGGTCATCTTTGGAGAATACCTGCTTCCCGTGTTGTATGTTATTCTTATCAACCTCTGTATTCATATTTTCAAGCTCTCCGAAGGGTTCCAGAAACCTATTCTGTTTGATACGGAAACAGAACGCGGCCGACATAGTGAAATGGAACGTCTGGCCGAAGCTGTCGAAAAACAAGCTTCACGGACAGCAGAGCTTCTGGAACTCATGCGTAAAAAGGAAGGATAACATTTATGGAAGTCAACCTTCCCCTTAAGATTATCGGCATTGGCCGTTATCTGCCTTCCTGCATAGTTCCAAGTTCTGAACTTGAAATGCTCTGCGGCCTTCCAGCCGGCTGGGTGGAGCAGCACAACGGTGTTCGCGAACGTCGACGGGTCACCGATGAAACTTCATCGTTCATGGCTGCCGAGGCGGCACGCGAAGCTCTTGAAGAGGCTGGGCTTGAGCCGGGTGAGCTCAATCTTATTATCAATGCTTCTGGGACAGGTGAACAGGCTATTCCTGATACCGGGGCGTTGATCCAGCGGCAACTCGGTCTTGGCAGTTCAGGCATTCCCTCCATGACCGTGCATAATACCTGCCTGAGCTTTATTACCGCGATGGATGTCGCAGCAAGTTATCTCTCTTCAGGACGCTACCGCAATATTCTCATTGCCAGTTCTGACATTTCCTCGTGCGGCATTAACCCTGAAGAGCCCGAATCTGCATCGCTGGTGGGGGATGCGGCTGCGGCTGTTGTAGTTACTCGTTCCAGCGAGGGTGAGAGTTCAGGAATCCATCATGCCCATTTCAAGACCTATGGTGACGGAGCTTATTTGACGACGATCATGGGAGGAGGATCGGCGCGCCATCCATCCAAACCGGGTCACAACTCCGCTGATGATCTTTTCCATATGAATGGTTCCGCAGTGTTACGCATGGTGCGTAACATTGATGCCGGGTTTCTCGATGAGCTTTACCCCGGGCTTTCAAAAAGCCTGCTCGATATTGATGTCGTTGTTCCGCACCAGGCAAGCAAGGTCGGCCTTCTTATGCTCCGGCGATTCGGCTGGCAGGAACAGCGTGTCATGCAGACGCTGCAATGGCTTGGAAATTGTGTGGCGGCCTCCATTCCAGCTACGCTCTACCAGGCTGTTCGGGACGGTAATATTAAGAGAGGACAAAAAGTACTGCTTGTCGGCACTGGAGCAGGCCTTTCGATAGGTGGACTGGTACTGACCTATTGATTGGCCGATATCATCAGGACGCCTAGCAAATTCAGGACGATCATTTCCTTTTTTATTATGAACAACGATATTTTACAGCTCACTCCTCGTGAGGTGTGGAACAATTTTCACCTTCTCACTCAAATTCCCCGTGTGTCAGGGAATGAGGAAAAAATCAGGGAGTTCATCTCTTCATTCGGGAAAAAGCTTGAATTGGAGAGCCTTGTGGATGATGCTGGCAATGTCATTATCCGCAAGCCTGCTTCGCCTGGTATGGAACATTGTAAAGGGGTTATTTTGCAATGTCATCTCGATATGGTGCCGCAAAAGAACCTTGACAAACAGCATGATTTTGCCACAGACCCGATCGAAACCATTCTGGATGGCGACTGGGTTCGTGCCGATGGAACAACCCTTGGTGCCGATAACGGCCTGGGCGTTGCTGCGACAATGGCTGTGCTTGAATCAAGGGAACAACTGCTGCATGGCCCTCTTGAAGCGCTCTTTACAAGTAATGAGGAGAACGGCATGACGGGAGCCTTCGGACTCAAACCTGGTCTGCTCAAGGGAGAGATTCTCCTGAACATGGATTCGGAAGATGATGGTGAGCTCTTTATCGGATGTGCGGGTGGCAGCAACGGGACGATGAGCTTCAGTTACCGTGAACAGCCACTACAGGGTGAATGGAAGGGTTTCATGATCGAGGTGACAGGTTTGAAAGGTGGGCACAGCGGGGTTGATATCCATTTGGGACGTGGCAATGCCAACAAGATCATGAACCGTTTGCTTTATCATGGGCATTTTCACCATGGGTTGCTGTTGGCATCCATTAATGGGGGAAGCCTCCACAACGCTATTCCGCGTGAATCGTTTGTCCATGCAGCTCTTCCGGGTTCCATGGCGCTGGAGTTTCTTGACAGTTTCACTGTCATCGCCGCTACCATACAAGATGAGCTCTCGGCAGTTGAACCAACCCTGAAAATAGAGGCAGTTCCTGCTGCTGTACCCGAATCGGTTATTGAGGAGAGAATTTTTGTTCAACTGCTGAACGCTCTCTATGCCTGTCCGAATGGCGTGATGCGCATGAGCAACGATATGGCAGGCCTGGTCGAAACGTCTAATAATCTTGCCATTGTGCAATCAGGAAATGGCATTATTATCATCAAGACGTTGCTCAGAAGTTCGGTTGATTCTGCGAAAGTCGATCTTGAAATCATGATCAAAAGTCTCTTTGATCTTGCCGGTGCAGACTCGGTATTTGATGGCCGCTATCCCGGCTGGAAGCCCGATCACGCATCTCCGATCCTGAAAATCATGCAGGAGATCTATCATAAGAAATTCGCGGAAATTCCCGAGATAAGGGCTGTTCATGCCGGCCTCGAATGCGGGATTATTGGGAGTACCTATCCTGAGTTGAAGATGATCTCTTTTGGCCCGACCATTCGTTTCCCTCATTCTCCCGATGAAAAGGTCAACATTCCGTCCGTCCGGAAATTCTGGGATTTTCTTGTCGAAACGCTCAAAAATATACCGGTCAAATAAACAGGGTTTCCCACCCAATTATCAGTGGGCAGTCAGCAAGTAGCACTAACACCCCACTTCCAACCGCCAACTGATTTTTCCTCAGCGCTCAGAACTCAGCACTCAGCACTTTTTCGTTGATCACTTTTTTTATTTTTTATTGAATGGTTGGAGGAAAAATCATTACCATTCAGAAGTTCTTTTCTGGTGCCGGGCATACAACGTCCGGATAAAAGGGAAGTACGTGAAATACGTACACTGTACCCGCAACTGTTAAACGGTATTGCCGGAGGATTTCGCCAGACAGCTCTGTTTTGCGTGTCAGTTCCGGTGGCTTTCATCCACTTTGTCTGCCTCATTGAGTACTGCAGGGGTCGTTAGGGGAAGGGTGTTGCTCGATAGAAAAAGCGTTTTTAGATAAACGAAAACTGTTTATAGTCAGGAAACCTGCCGGAAAATTGTTGCCGTTTGGCTTCGGGAAAAAAGCCTGGCGACGTTATCGAAAATCTTCTGAAGATTATTAAAACTTGTTTTTTTCGTCATTACATTGAGATTATATTGTTGCAAATGGCAATAGTTTAATGGCCGTAAATTGATGCTGCCGGAAGGACTAAGTTTATAAAAATTAATTACTTGCCTTTCAAATTTCATATTTCACCTCGGAGAGCCCTCATGAAAATTTCCCGTCTGTTCACCAAATCCGGTGAAAATGTTTACGACCGTTTTGCGTATACGACACGAACCTCGGTTTTGCGTAATCCTGACGGCTCGAAGGTCTTTGAGATGACCGATATAGAAGTGCCGAAACAGTGGTCGCAGGTAGCTGCCGATATTCTTGCCCAGAAGTATTTTCGGAAAACGGGGATCCTGCAACGCGACGAAAATGGCAACGTCATAACCGATAGCAAGGGCAATCCGGTAACCGGCAGCGAACACTCAATTAAAGAGGTTGTTCATCGTATGGCTGGCTGCTGGAAAGATTGGGGTGAAAAAAACAGTTATTTCGATACGCCGGAAGATGCTCAGTCTTTTTACGACGAGGTGGCATTCATGATTCTCAGGCAGATGGGCGCTCCCAACTCGCCGCAGTGGTTTAATACCGGGTTGAATTTTGCCTATGGCACTACCGGTCCTGCCCAGGGGCATTTTTATGTTGATCAGAATAGCGGGGAAGTCAGGGAGTCGGAAGATGCCTATGGCAGACCTCAGGCTCATGCATGTTTTATACAGTCCGTCAGTGACGATCTTGTCAATGAGGGTGGTATTTTCGATCTGGCGATCCGTGAGGCCAGAGTATTTAAATTCGGCAGCGGCTCTGGTACGAACTACTCGAACCTTCGTTCAGGCGGCGAAAAGCTGAGTGGCGGTGGAAGTTCTTCAGGTCTGATGAGCTTTCTGAAAATTTTCGATTCTGCAGCAGGTGCTATTAAATCCGGTGGCACAACACGCAGGGCAGCCAAAATGGTGATCGTCGATATTGACCATCCGGATGTTGAAAAGTTTATCGAGTGGAAGGCGAAGGAGGAGGACAAGGTTGCTTCACTGGTAGCCGGTTCGAGAATCTGCTCCCGTTTCCTCCAGGCTATTGTAGAAGAAGCCATTGCAAACGGTGTTGACCGCAAGGCAAATCCGAGACTGCAGAACCTGATACAGAATGCGCTCAGCAGGGCTGTGCCGATGAGCTATATCATTCGTGTGCTTGCCTTGGTCGAACAGGGATACACCTCGCTTGATTTTGAAGAGTACAACTCCAATTACGAGTCTGAAGCCTACCATACCGTTGGTGGCCAGAATTCGAACAATACCGTCCGCGTGACCAACGATTTCATGAAGGCGGTTGAAAACAACGATATCTGGCAACTCCGAGAACGCACGACCGGCAAGATTGCAAAAGCAGTCAACGCAAGTGACCTGTGGGAAAAAATACTGCTCAGTGCCTGGAAATGTGCTGATCCCGGACTGCAGTTCGATACAACCATCAACGAATGGCATACCTGTCCTGAAAGCGGGCGCATCAATGCAAGCAATCCATGTTCTGAGTACATGTTCCTTGACGATACGGCATGTAATCTCGCAAGTCTGAACCTGATCCATTTTATCGACGAGACCTCGGGCAAGGTTAAGGTCAGGGAGCTGCAGCATGCATCCAATTTATGGACAATAGTGCTGGAAATTTCAGTCCTGATGGCCCATTTCCCTTCAAAAGATATAGCCCGACTGAGTTACGAGTTCAGAACGCTCGGTCTCGGGTTTGCAAATATGGGCACGGTGCTGATGGTACTCGGTATTCCATATGATTCACCAAAAGCGCTCGCTTTAGCTGGTGCCATATCAGCGATCATGACCGGTCAGGCTTATTTGACCTCGGCGGAAATGGCTCATGATCTTGGCACGTTTGCCGGGTACAGTGCAAACGCTAAGGATATGCTTCGGGTTATCCGCAACCACCGCAGGGCTGCCCGGAACATGTCTGAAGAGGAGTACGAAGGCCTTTCGGTTAAACCGCGCGGCATAGATGCAGAGTATTGCTCCAAAGAGCTTTTTGAAGCTGCTGGAAAGGTATGGGATGAAGCGCTTCAGAAGGGAAAGAAATACGGATTCCGCAATGCTCAGGTCAGTGTTATCGCACCTACCGGAACCATAGGGTTGGTTATGGATTGCGATACTACCGGTATTGAGCCCGAGTTCGCCATTGTCAAGTTCAAAAAACTTGCAGGTGGAGGATATTTCAAGATTGTCAATCAGTCGGTGCATAAAGCTCTTGAACGGCTAGGTTACACCGATGCGCAGATTGATGATATCGAACACTACTGCAAGGGACATGGAACACTTGCAGGATCACCCTCCATCAATCGCCAATGGCTGAAAAGCCGTGGTTTTACCGACGACAAGATTGAAGTGGTGGAGTCACAGCTTGACACTGTTTTTGATATCCGCTTTGCTTTCAACAAATGGATTCTCGGTGAGGATTTCTGTGCAGCGCTTGGATTCAGTGACGACCAGCTCAATGATCCCGATTTCGATATGCTTCTGGCTCTTGGTGCTACACTTGAGGACGCTGAAGCTGCAAATGACTATGTCTGCGGCACCATGACCATTGAGGGAGCCCCTCATCTGAAGCTTGAACATCTTCCGGTATTCGACTGTGCCAGCAAGTGCGGCAAAAAAGGACTCCGATATATCAAGCATATGGCGCACATCCGCATGATGTCGGCGGTTCAGCCCTTTATTTCAGGGGCGATTTCCAAAACGGTCAACATGCCTGGAACGGCCACCACTGCTGAAATCGGCGAGGTATATCAGTCAGCATGGCAGCATATGGTCAAGGCTGTCACCGTCTATCGCGACGGGTCGAAGCTCTCACAGCCGCTCAATATATCGAGCTATCAGGATCTTGACGAGGTTATCATGCTTGGAACGGAAGAGAGCCTTGATGAAACCAAGGGACCTAAAGAGGTGCAGGAACGGATTGTCGAACGGGTCTATCACCGTTCAGAACGCCGGTATTTGCCGAAGCGGAGGAAAGGGTATATCCGTGAAGCTTATGTTGGTGGTCACAAGGTCTTTCTCCGGACAGGGGAGTATGAAGACGGATCTCTCGGAGAGGTCTTTATCGATATGTATAAAGAGGGTGCTTCCTTCAAGGGGCTCTTGAACTGTTTTGCCGTGCTTGCATCAAAGGCACTGCAATACGGCATGCCGCTCGAGGAGCTTGTCGACAGCTTCACCTTTACCCGGTTTGAACCTGCCGGCACGGTGCAGGGACACAACGCCATAAAAAATTCCACATCCATTCTCGATTACGTCTTCCGCTCAATTGGTTACGACTACCTTGGCCGAAAAGATTTTGTGCATGTGAAAGCGGTCGATGAGCTCTTGGATGGGGACGAGGGGAAACAGAAAAGCAACGGCACATCAGACACTGCTCATGTTGTTGAACCGGCACTCTTGGTCCATGCTGAACCATCACACACTTCAGCACGTCAGAGTCAGGCCTATCAGGCTAAAGTCCAGGGCTATACCGGCGAACAGTGTGAAAATTGCGGCTCCATGCGCGTCAAGCAGAATGGAACCTGCAAAGTGTGCGAAGATTGCGGAATGACCACCGGCTGCTCCTAAAGCCGGCATGTAGTTGCGCAAGATCTGCATTGATCAGACCGGCTTTTTGATAGAGTTGAACTCATATGGCTAATTTGAATGCTAAAGAAAAAATCCGAATCCTTTCCAGGCGCTATAGAACCTGCTCATACTGCAATTGCCAATCTGACAGAGAGCATTTGCAAACAATACTTGAACGACGACTATGCAACGCTGGCTCGTAATTTGGCTGCAACGCTTGCGCGCAAGCGACCTTCCCCAATCATTCGGGGAAAACCGGAAATTTGGGCCTGCGGCATACTCTATGCACTTGGTACAGTCAATTTTCTTTTCGACAAAACGCAAACTCTACATATGCGGTCGGATGAGTTATGCGCAGCCTTTGGCGTCAGTATAAGCAGCGGAGAAAACAAAGCGAAACTTATTCGTGACCTGCTGAAAATGTATCCACTTGACCCAAACTGGTGCTTACCGGGCTATGTTGAAGAAAATCCATTGATTTGGACATTACAAGTCAACGGGATGATGGTAGATGTTCGCCACATGCCGCGTGAAGTTCAGGCGATTGCCTATGAAAAAGGATTAATTCCATACATCCCGGCAGACCGATGAAAGCACTTGGGGTTGGTTATTACTTATTATGTAAGTCCTGTTCATCTCGTGTTGAAAACGGATTGGCAATAAATGCTTCGATAGTGAGTTCTTTTTTATTGCTCAACTGGGTAAATTCGAATAACCCATGACTATATTCCAGTCTTTTGATTCAAGGTTTATATGCAGCATTATTGTTGGACTTAAACGAAAAGAGGAAAGGAGATACAGTGCCGGAACTTAGCAGATTTCTTGGTATAATCATCACTATGCTTTACAATGATCACAGCCATCCTCATTTTCACGCACAATATGGCGACTAAAAAGTCACCGTTGAAATTCTTTCTGGAATAATTGACGGTCGTTTTCCAAAGCGAGCCCTTCACTCTTTGATGGAATGGTACGAAATTTATAAAGACAATCTTCTTGAGGACTGGAATCTGGCAGAAAGGCATGAACCTTTAAACAAAATTCCTCCATTGGAGTAACAGATCATGTTAGAAGTTACCAAGGCTGAATACATAGAAGAATATCGGGTACAGATTACTTTTAACAACGGCGCAAGCGGTGTGGTGGATCTGAAGGAAGCCCTTTGGGGTACTATGTTTGAAAAACTCAAAGATTTCAACACATTCAGGAAATTCGAAGTATCGGACGTTGTTCATACCATCCGGTGGGAAAATGACTCAGACCTTGCTCCAGAGTATTTGTATGAAAAAATGGTCGAACAAGGTACTGAAAACACGCATGTGGCTGAACGTGCATAATCTAAAAAATATAGCAAGTCCATTATCCTTATGGGCTGTTGAGCGAAGCTTCGGCGAAGTCCATGATGACTAACACAGTCATTTGACTTCCCTGAAGCTTCGCTTCATGACAGTATCGATGATAAATGAACTCCAACCCCATAGCTATGCTGCTGGGTAGTTGATTGTTTTAAGGGATTTTTTTTGGATGTTCTTTCGAGCTAATCACAACATATATCGAGAGTTATCATGGAGATTTGCTTGCTGACTGGAATTTGGCTGAGAATTTCGACAAAGCTGTACCATCTCTCTCAAACCCTCCCCAAAGCTTCAACCAGCCACTCAAACCCAATCTTTTCCTGTTCCAGCCGCAATTGATCGCCAAATTCATTCCGGCGTAACTGATCATAGAGCGTGCTCTCTTCATTGGTCAGTCTCGTGAGTATCCCTGTTTCAGGAGATGGTTCAACGCCCCAAAGCGTTCGATGTTCCAGAAATGTCTGCTGATCCATGAGAAAAGATGCCGCATGGGGAAAGAATCCCCGAAGCTGGTTGAGGATGGCGAATCCATGGGTATCGATATCTCCCCAGTAATAGATCTTCCGTCCATGCAGCCAGTCGACTCCGCTGAAGTTCTCAAAACCATAGCCCGCTCCAAAAATCACCATTGCGTCGGGAACCTGGGGGAATGCAAGAAAGTTGATTTCGTTTTCGGTGATGAACACTCTTGTAACCGCGATCTCCAGCTTAGCAAAAGTTGCCTGTGTCACCGTGATATCATGGTCGGTTTCCGTCGTCAGCAACCCCAATTTCGAGTCAAGGATTCTGAACCGTATCCTCAGAGGTTTATCCCGAAACCCATAACGGCGGCAGAACCCTCCAGCTCCTGTGGCTGTTGTATCGATCTCCTCCGGTGCAAGGACGAGATCGAAAAGCTCACCCAGCACGTTTCGTTGTCCTTCGATAAACTTGCTGTGTACTCCGGGTCTGTCGATCTGGCGCAGATAGATACCTGGTCGTGGATTGTTCTTAAGCCATGCTACGATTTCCAGGATGCGAGGCCACTCTTCGGTCAGTTCAATAGCGCGCAGAGGGCGTTTTGCCAGCCATAAGAGTAGTTCAGGTTGATGGTCGCGGGTCAGTGAGACAAGTGCCGCAAATTGTTCGGCCTCACGGCGTTTGCCAATCAATCCAAGAGCATCATCAAGTGAATCGATCCAGATTTCCGCTGGAATTTCATTTGTTCCCAGAATACGATGATTGATGCTGCGCCATACAATCCGGTACTGTCTGGATGGACCCGACAGCCGGGCGATCCACTCTCGTACTTCGGAAAAAGAGTCGCTCAACTGCCTGGAGTCCGGCCCTCTCAGTGTCAAACGCCGGGGGAAAATCTCCTCACCGCAAGTCAGTGATGAGAGCAGCAGGCCACGATCCCAGAGTTTTTGAACCTGAGCTTTAAGTTCTGCAGGAGTTGTCCAGCTCATTCAAGCGTCCTCTCTTTCTCGGCGTGATACTCTTCGATGGTGAGGTTGCGCAACACCGAGCAGCGCCCCTCCTGATTGTGAACAAAACCTACACTGGAAACAAACGGCTCTATGATGTGGATTTTCTGCAAAGGTGTAACAATCAGCAGTTGCAGGTTGAGCTGGGCAAAGAGTTGCAGGCCGTACTGGGCCGATTCATCAGAACCACGTCCGAAGGCCTCGTCGATGACCACGAAGCGGAACGACCGGGATCGCACTGCGCCCCACTCAAGGCCGAACTGATAGGCCAAGCTGGCGGCAAGCACGGTATAGGCGAGCTTCTCCTTCTGTCCTCCGGATTTGCCCCCCGAATCAGCGTAGTGTTCATGTTCACTGTCGTCTTCCCGCCACCGTTCGCTGGC
>CAIVCU010000470.1 GCA_903904495.1 uncultured Chlorobiaceae bacterium | reverse complement strand
GCGCCTATGGCTGTGCTGATTGCGGTTGTGATGGTATTCGGATCACTGACCACGACGTCGGAAATGACCGTTTTAAGGGCATCAGGTATATCTCTCTACAGGGTTATGATTCCGGTGCTTTGTGCGGGTCTCTTACTTTCAGCGGGTGTTGAACGGTTTAACAATGTGGTGCTGCCCGAAGCCAACTTCTATGCGAAATCGCTGATGGTTGATATTGCAAGGGCAAAACCGGCTTTCGGGTTAAAAGAAAATGCCTTTTCTACACTTGTGGATGGCTATTCCATCTATGTTCGCAAGAGTGATGACCGATCCAAAGAGATCAGTGGCATAGTGATTTATGATACGACGAAGCCGGATAACAGTACGATGGTGAGTGCTGAAAAGGGGAGAATTGATTTTACTGCTGATTATCAGTATCTGGTCATGACGCTTTTTAATGGTGAGATTCATCAGATAAGTCAGCCGGATCACAAGGCTTATCGTAATATGAGCTTTAAGAAGCATCGTTTTATTTTTGAGTCAACCGGGTTCGGCTTTTCACGAAGTGGCGCGGAGCGGGTGCGTTCTGGAGATAGCGAGCTTTCTGCGAAGGAACTCCTTCTCATCGTCGATGAATTCAGCAAAAGAATTTCGGTATCTGAAAAACATCTTTACGCGCCGCTTGATAACCTGCAGCGCACCATCTCGCAAACCGGCGTTGATGCGACTGCAGATCGCCTTATTCCGTCGCGTTCCCGAATGAATCCGAAGGGGAATACCGCTGCAATGGCTTATGTCGAACGTCAGATTGATCAAGTTAACGAGGAACTCAAAAGCATTGCTTCAAACACGGAGATGCATAACAAATATATGGCGGCCTATCATAAGAAATACTCACTCTCACTAGCCTGTTTTATTTTTGTGCTGGTTGGCGCGCCCCTTGGCGTTTTTGCGAGGCGTGGCGGGTTCGGAGTAGGGGCCGCCATGTCGCTTCTCTTTTTTGTGCTCTACTGGATGCTCATGATTTCCGGGGAAAAAATTGCCGAACGGGGCCTCCTTGACCCCTTGATCTCCATGTGGCTGGCCAATATTGTCATGGCCTGTATCGGTATCGGCCTTGTTGTCAGCCTCAGTGGTTCAGTATTCAATACTTCCCGGTAACAGCAGACTCCATCAAAAAGGGTCAGAGGCGGTTTTAATCCGAACCTGAGGTTTTGTAGCCGCCGCAAAGCTCTTTTTTAGCACCATGCTCGTCAAGGCAGACAAAGGTGATATGCGTGCTGAACGCCAGAATCCGTTCACCGGTTTCAATGCTTTTTTTATAAACATGAACGGTGTACTCTACAGAGGTTTTCCCCATTCTTGTTTTTTCAGTCACAAAACAAAGAATTGATCCGCCCTGTATGCTTTTTTTGAACTCAACCTTGTCCATGCCCACCGTGACGAAGTTACAGCCTGGATAATCCAGTGATACTGTAATGTAGCTGACCTCGTCGATCCATTTCAAAAGGTTCCCCCCAAACAGAAAACCATAGTGGTTAAGGTGTTCTGGCAAAACAAGTTTATAAGTTTCCATATGAATATTTTATTGCCTTTTCAGGTATTTCAGTAACGGCGTTAAATCTACCTTTCTTTTGAAAGAAACAAGAAAAAATGCCCAATCCTTGTAATTTTATAGAAAATTCTATAAACTTTCAGGATACGTACCCCAAAAAACGTGTTTTAGTGTTACTTATATCTGTGTTTTTTAAGCCGGATAAGCCATAGGATCGTTAAAAGGTTATAACGAAGGTAAGGCTGAATAAGGGTCCTGAATATCAGGATTCTTTAATAACTGATGTTCACAAGAGCATCAGACGTACGTCATACGGTGTCATGGTGTGATTCATGATGTGATTATTGTCGTTCCCGTTACCAATCCGAAACATCTCATGCAACGATCTTAGAAAGGCAATGATTACAAGAACAGCCTATACCATTTGTGATAACATTACGTCAAGCAGCATAAGAGGGATTCAGGTGCGGGTTCACATTATGCTGCTTATTCTCGGTGTTTTGGCATTTTTCCCGCAATCAGCCAACGCTCAGGAAAACGTTTGCAGTGTTCTGGTACTGTGCTCCAAAAAAACGGTGGAAGAGGAGAGTGCCGGTAAGGTTTTTTTTGCTTCAGAAGAAGCGTCGGAAGAGGTTCAGGGACATGCGGACTGGATAGTAAGTTCAAAAGATAATCAGGATATGCCGTTTGTAATCCTTGATAAAAAGAAGGCTAAAATTCATGTCTTTCAAAAGGATGGGCAAAATCTTGGTGCGGCACCGGCGCTTCTTGGTATAGCAAT
>CAIVCU010000469.1 GCA_903904495.1 uncultured Chlorobiaceae bacterium | reverse complement strand
TGTCGGAGCTCTGCTTTCCGGTAAGGCATTCGGATTCGGGTCTTTTTCATGCATGCAGGGTCACTATTGCTCATCCTCATCGCAATTTCGGTCCGAAATTGCCTAATCTGCTTTCCGCAGTTTGTGGTGAAGGAGTTTTTTTTACTCCGGGAGTCCCGGTGGTCAAGCTGCTCGATATCAGGTTTCCGGAATCTTATCTTCTCGCCTTTGATGGCCCTAAATTTGGTATTGACGGTATTCGCGATCTCCTTCAGGCCTATAACAGGCCGATTTTTTTCGGTGTAGTGAAGCCGAATATCGGTCTCAGTCCTGCCAATTTTGCTGAAATTGCTTACCAGAGCTGGCTTGGTGGTCTTGATATTGCCAAAGACGATGAGATGCTTGCCGATGTCGATTGGTCAACGCTCATTGAACGTACCCATGCTCTTGGAGATGCGAGATTGAAGGCGGAACGGGAGACCGGTGTGCCGAAAGTTTATCTTGCCAATATCACTGATGAGGTGGACCGCCTGATCGAGCAGCATGATATTGCAGTCAGTAACGGGGCTAATGCTCTGCTTATTAATGCCCTGCCGGTCGGGCTCAGTGCCGTCCGAATGCTGGCAAAACATACGAAAGTACCGCTTATCGGGCACTTTCCGTTTATCGCCGCATTCAGCAGAATGGAAAAATACGGTATTCATTCAAGAGTTATGACCAAGCTTCAGCGTCTTGCAGGTCTTGATTCGATTATCATGCCCGGTTTTGGTGGCAGAATGATGACTCCCGAAGAGGAAGTAAAGGAAAATATCCAGGAATGTCTTCAGGAGTTCGGCCATATTAAACGCTCACTTCCGGTGCCGGGAGGCAGTGATTCGGCGCTTACGCTTGAAACTGTTTACCGCCATGTCGGTAGTGTTGATTTCGGCTTTGTTCCCGGCCGTGGTATTTTTGGCCATCCAATGGGACCAAAAGCCGGTGCAGCGAGTATCCGTCAGGCATGGGAGGCCATTGAACAGGGGATTCCTCTTGAAACCTATGCAGCCGGGCGACCTGAACTGCAGGCTATGGTTGATGGTGTGAAGAGAAAAAAGTAATTGCAAGTAACGTAAGTAAAGTCGGAGTATGGGTATACTCGATGATAAAGTTGCCATCATTACCGGCTCCACAAAAGGGATCGGTAAAGCTATAGCCCATCAGTTTGTAAGGGAAGGTGCAAAGGTGGTCATAACCTCTTCTTCGTATGCCAATGTCCAGGCTGCACTCTCGGAATTTCCCCCGGACTCGGTATACGGCCATGTTTGCAACGTTGTTTCGACAAGGGATATGGAACAGCTTATAGTTGCTGCAACAGAAAGGTTCGGTAGGGTGGATTGTTTTATCAACAATGCCGGGATATCAGATCCCTTCAGGAGCATTACTGAAAGCGATCCTGATGAATGGTGTAACGTTATCGATACCAACCTTAAAGGCACGTACAACGGGTGCCGTGCGGCTATCAGCTACTTTCTCAAAGAAAAGAGAAAAGGGAAGATCATCAATATGGCAGGTTCCGGAACGGACAGGGGATCAAATACGCCATGGATAAGCGCTTACGGTTCTACGAAAGCAGCCATCGCCCGGTTTACCTTTGCAGTGGCTGAAGAGTACCGGCATACAGGTATCTCAGTTATGCTGCTGCATCCCGGTCTGGTTCGAACCGGAATGGTCAGTGCCGACAATCCAACTCCTGAGCTTTCCCGACAACTGGCGGCCTTCAATACCATCCTTGATATTTTCGCTCAGCCGCCTCTCGTCGCTGCTCAGCTTGCGGTACAATTGGCTTCAGGCTGGAGCGATTCGAAAACCGGTGTCTACCTTTCCGCCTTGAATGGAAGAAGAAAAAAAATGTTGCTCCTGAGCTATCCCTTCCGTAAAATGCTTAACAGAATTGACCGTCGAACTTATTAATCCAAAGGACTGTCATGCTGAAGGCATTGGCTACCAGATTCTTTCTTTTCTTTCTTGTTGCAGTTTCTCTTCAGGGCTGTTACAGCTTTAACGGCGCATCGATACCTCCGCATCTCAAAACCATTGCCATACCGGTTTTTGATGACCATTCCGGTGCCGGAATTGCCCAGTTCAGGTCTGAGTTTACCAGAGGACTTGTTGATAAAATAGATTCACAAAGTAAGCTTCGTTTTACTCCATCCATGGCAAGTGCAGATGCACTCCTGGAAGGGGTTATCACCTCCTTTTCTGACGTGCCTGGCCAGCTGTCCAGTAAAACAGAGAGGGCAATGACAAATCGGATCACACTTGTTGTTCAAGTCACCATGACAGACCGGGTGAAAAAAAACCTGGTTTTTAAGCAATCATTTGTTGGATTTGCTGATTATTTTGCTGGTAATTATGTTGCCCAGCAAGAAGCAATCCGTGTATCCATTGGACAGATCAATGATGACATTTTTAATCGGGTTGTTTCAGGCTGGTAAGATAGTCAGGGAGGGATATTGAAAGAGAAGAATGGCAGTTCCCAGCTGGTTTTCATTAATTTCTAAGACCTGCCGCATGCAGGAAGCGTAAAAGGAGGATTTAATGGGATTGAAAAGGAGTGTCGAGTACAGGTTCGAACTTGCGCGAGGGTTTCTTAATGAGGCTGAGCTGGATTACTCCCTCAAGCGGTGGAGGGCATCTGTGGCAGCTTCAATACTGGTTGTAGAAAATACCGGGCTTGCGGTGTTGATGCTTTTCGGGGTTTCTTCTTTTGCCCATAAGCCGGGAGTTCATTTATCACAGTTGATTCATGAAGGAACTGTCTCGGATGATGTTGCCGCTTTGGTTCATGAGCTGCTCCCTGCTCTTGATAAATATGATTCATACCAGAAAATGCTGGTTAAATATGGTGATGAATCCTCGTTCAAGCTTCCCTGGGAGCTTATTCATGAGCAGGAGGGAGTGATGGCTCTCGAGTCTGCCCGCAAATGTATCAGGGTAAGTTCCGAAATCGCTAAACTGGTTCAGTAAAGCGCTAGTCAGTATTGACGAAATTATTAGGTATATTTTCAGGCTGGCATGTGGAATGATTTTCTGTGCTGTTTAGAAGAATTTGTCCTGAATCAACCAAATGACTGTTATGAAAGGCATTATTCTTGCCGGCGGATCCGGTACCCGACTCTATCCTGTTACCAGGGGGATATCAAAACAGCTCCTGCCGGTGTATGACAAGCCTATGATTTATTATCCCCTGACAACACTGATGCTTTCAGGTATCAGGGATATTCTGATTATAACGACACCTGAAGACCAGCCGATGTTCACGAAGCTGCTCGGAGACGGCACTGCCTGGGGTATCTCACTATCTTACACTGTTCAACCCTCTCCCGACGGGCTTGCACAGGCATTCATTCTCGGTGAAGAGTTTATCGGCCGTGATGACGTTACCCTTATTCTTGGTGACAACATTTTTTTCGGTTATGCTTTTACACCAATGCTTGAGGCTGCGGTGGAGACGGTTCAAAAAGAACGCAAAGCCAATATATTCGGTTATTATGTCAGTGATCCTGAGCGTTATGGTGTAGCTGAGTTTGACGCGGAGGGTAATGTGCTTTCAATTGCTGAAAAGCCGGAGCATCCGAAATCAAATTACGCCGTTGTCGGGCTTTATTTTTATCCGAATAATGTCATTGAAATAGCAAAACAGATAAAGCCCTCACCGCGTGGTGAGCTTGAAATTACGGCGGTTAACGAAGAGTACCTTCAGCGGGGGCAGTTGAAATGCTCTATGCTGGGG
>CAIVCU010000468.1 GCA_903904495.1 uncultured Chlorobiaceae bacterium | reverse complement strand
TGGGTACTCAACAAGAATCCATTCGCCTTGATAGACCTTGAAATCACCAGCGATTTGTTTGAAATTAAGGTGCTTGAAATCTTCTCCCCATACTTTCATTTGTACTGATACCTGCTTTTTGAAAATAAGCATCTTTATAGTTCCTGTCTCGAACACCACTTTTTCATCACCCTGGTCAGAAATTGTACCACTATCGATAATATTCGGGATAAAATTTTTATGGTTATTGTAATCAATTAACACTTGCCAAACCTTTAAGGGAGGCGCAACAATATAAATCTGACCCTTTACACGAACGACATCATCTGGCAGATCTGAAAAAGCAATCATGATTTCGCCTTCTATGAGTCTTGCCTTCTCTTCAAAAAAACGGATCGGGATTGATAGCTGTTTCAGGAAGTGTAGTTACTGGAAATGTATTTTCTGGATTTAAAGACAGAAAGGCAGTAAAAATAATCATGACTTTAAGTATACAGCGTCTTACTGTTGTCATTGCTGACTGTATAGCAATCGCTGAGGTTGAAGTTGACAACCCTGAATGCCGGTATCTTCTATGCCAATTGCGGTAGTGATGGTGGTGATGTCTTCGTCCTCCTAAGCGGATATTTACACCGACACCAGCTTCATCCAGGAGCTGCCGACATTCCCGCTGAAGTATGACTAAAATGTTGACTATCAGGTAGAAAAAACTTCAGGCTGCTTCTGTCAACCCCTCTTCCTTGTTTAGATGCAATTGGCATACCTTGCGAAAATGATGTCCATAAATAGAAAGCGTTACTGCAAGAAACAGTGCTTTCCTGCGTTTGAACAATGTCCATAGCAGCATTTTCCAGTACTCAAATCGTTCCCGTCCTATGAAGCCAAGTAATACCATTGAGCGGGCAAGAGCCATAAGCTGAGTCAACCTGATCCTTGTTGTGAATTCAGGAGCTTTGTATTCCTGGAGAAGCGTTCTTATTCTTTGGTAATAATACTTGGGAGCATACAAATGGTTCATCATGTCCGCATACCCTTTTCGAAGGGTTGCAGAGTCCATCGTTGTCATAATATTGGTATTGCCATCAGCGTTGTCTCCACTTGAACTATTCAGCAGGCGATGCTCGCTTTTCATCCGTTCGTATAACTTTGTGCCGGGCAGAGCCTGAAGAATTCCAACCATTGCCGTCACAATGCCGCTGTTCTGAATAAACTCAATCTGTTTCTGGAAAATAGCAGGGGTATCATTGTCAAAACCGACAATAAAACCGCCCTGCACCTCTAAGCCGGCATGCTGAATCCTCCTGATGTTTTCAAGGAGATCCCGTGAGGTATTGTGAGGTTTGCCGCACGCATGAAGCGTAGCATCATCTGGAGTTTCAATGCCTATAAAGACCTGGATAAAACCTGCCTGAACCATGAGATCCATCAATATCTGGTCATCTGCAAGGTTAATTGAACACTCGGTTAAATACTGGTTTGTCACCGAGTTCAGTCGTCTCCATTCAATCAGTGCTGGAAGCAGCTCGTTTTTCAAATATGATTTATGGACAATAAAATTATCATCAACAAAAAAGATAGTCTCTTTCCAGCCCAGTTTTTGAAGCCCTTCAAGCTCAGCAATAATCTGGCTACTGGTTTTTGTACGTACTTTATGACCTAAGAGCGTAGTAATATTGCAAAAATCACACTGGTAGGGGCATCCTCGTGAAAACTGTATTGCCATGGATGCATATTTACGGGTTTCAAGTATTTCCCACTGAGGGGAAGGAGTCCGGGTAATATCAGGAAACTCATCAGTTGTATAGAGTCTTTGGGGGCAACCGTTGTTAAGATCCTCAAGAAATCGAGGCAGGGTAAGTTCTGCTTCATTCAGTACAAAATGATCAACATCCGGAAACTGGTCATATGATGTGGTAAAAAGAGGACCGCCAGCGACTACTGTTACACCTGCATTTTTGCAAAGCGCAATAACTTTTCGTGCAGACTCCTGCTGAACAGCCATAGCACTGATAAATACCATATCAGCCCATGCAAGTTTTTCTGTTTCAAGTGAGCTGACGTTAAGGTCAATAAGGTAGCGTTCCCATTTTTCCGGCAACATTGAAGCTACAGTTAGCAAACCCAAGGGAGGAAATGCAGCTTTTTTTCTTACAAATTTCAGGGCATGTTTGAAGCTCCAAAATGTGTCAGGGAATTCTGGATAAAGGAATAGGATTTTCATTGACATGCTGCAAACGGAAAGAATTTAAAAACCTCTTTTTTTTATCATCCTATTTCATCAGGAAGAAGAACTTCATTGTCATACCAGTTTCATTGCTTCCTCAAAATTATCCGCTGATCCAGATCATTGCTAATGAAGCTGTCATTAGTTAAACATCGAATCACCTATCTTATTCCGGGTCAGCGGAAAGGGTTGTCACACCGCACTCATATAGCGGGATACGGAATAATTATTGAACAGATGCGATGGTAACAGGTCGTAGTAGAGTTGTTCATAGTTATTGACCATACACTCTCTGGAAAAACGCTGTTCAAACTCTTGGCGGCAGGTTTTTCTCGATAACTGGTCAACATGATGAATCGCATTGATAAAGTCCATTCGATTGTTACAGATAAAACCCGTTTTGCCATGGGTAATCACTTCCGGGGCTGAACCGCATCCCCTGACGATCACCGGAGTTCCACAGGCAAGAGCCTCAATCATCACCAGCCCGAAGGGTTCCGGCCAGTCTATCGTATTGAGCAGGGCTTTTGCATTCTTCAGCAAATCCACCTTGCGGGTGTCATCAACTTCACCGAGATAGGTGATAAGCGGATGATTAAGCAGTGGTCTGATTTTCTTCTCAAAATAGCCCTTGTCGGTCGGATCAATTTTAGCGGCAATTTTCAAAGGGATGTTGCAAGCCCTGGCCAGCATGATTGCATCTTCAGGCTTTTTCTCTTCTGAAAACCGTCCGAGATAGAGAAAATAATCACCTGGCTTGTCGTTAAATTCAAAGCAGGATTCAGGATACCCGTGATAAATAGTTTTAACCCAGTTGATCTCCTCAACAGGGCGCCGCTGCGAGTCACTGATGGAGACATAGGCAATATCGGGGTATGATCTAAGCATTGCTGCACTGTCGCCGAGATCAAGCCTGCCATGCATGGTCAAAACGGTTGGCACCTCAGCCTTATAGGCATAAGGCAAGGTCTGGTACTCGAGATGCGAATGAATGATGTCAAACTCATGGGCCATTTTTTCATAGACCCGGCTTAACATCATCATGTTGACCATTATCGGCGTATGCGCCTTTTTTCCAAGACGAAGGCTCTCTCTGATCGGAGCGACCAGCCGGGCAGTTGTCAGGGAGTCGCCCGAAGCAAACAGGGTGACATCATGCCCTTTCTCGACCAGTCCTTCAGTCAGATGGTAGACAACCCGTTCTGTTCCTCCGTATTTTTTTGGCGGCACCCGTTCTACTAACGGAGCAATCTGGGCAATGCGTAATTTTTTCATGACACTTCACTCCTTCTGTAACAACCAGCATTCAAAAAAAGGCACTCAAACCGGGCGCCATGTACCAGCGATTTCCTCCCCTCGGATAACCATACTCTTATGGTAGTGAATGGCTTTCCGAGTATTCTGGATATGGCCCGGTGTTTGAGGCCGGAAATTGCCGACAGCAAGACTGATAAGCGTATATCGGCATCCAGTTTGAGACAAGTAGTTCCAGGGGTTTCTTTGGAAAAGCAAGGTGTTTCGGGCAGACTATGTGCATCATCCTGATCAAGACTGTCGAAATGACAGGTTCTGAATG
>CAIVCU010000467.1 GCA_903904495.1 uncultured Chlorobiaceae bacterium | reverse complement strand
TCAAAGAAAAAGAGAAGATCACAGCTTTTTGATCTTCTTGCTGCCGCTGTACCCTCTCCCGAAAACATATGGCTGAACTCTGTTGATTTCAGTTCTGCTACGGTCTCTGCAAGCATTTTCTGGTAAAGATCAAAACCGAGTTCATGGATATATCCCGATTGCTCCGCACCAAGCAGATTCCCGGCACCGCGGATATCCAGATCACGCAATGCGATGTTAAAGCCTGAACCGAGTTCTGTAAAGCTTTCAATCACCGCAAGCCGCTGAACGGCATCCCTTTTCAGCGTGTGCAGGGGTGGAGTGATCAGGTAGCAGTACGCTTTCCGGTCGCTACGTCCCACTCTTCCGCGCAACTGGTAGAGATCCGACAGTCCGAACATATCTGCCCGGTTGATAATGATGGTATTCGCATTCGAAATATCCAGACCGGAACCGATAATCGTAGTGGAAATCAGCACATCAACCTCTTTCTGCATGAAATCCATCATTATTTTTTCCAGCTCCTTCGACGGTAACTGGCCATGTGCAAAAACAATCCTCGCTGAAGGCACCAGCTCCCTCAGCGTTGTCAGTATATCCTCAAGAGACGAAATCCTGTTATGCAGAAAAAATACCTGTCCCTCCCGTTTCATCTCCCTGCGTATAGCCGATTGAATAAGTGCCGGGTCATAATCGGTAATGATCGTTTCAACCGGCTGACGGTTTTTAGGAGGGGTCGAAACAATCGAAAGATCTCTCGCTCCAAGCATTGAAAACTGCAGGGTTCTGGGAATGGGCGTTGCAGACATCGTCAGGGTATCGACCCCGGGGAACTGTTCACGCAGTTTCTCTTTCACCTCAACCCCGAAATGCTGCTCTTCATCAATCACCAGCAGCCCCAGCTCCTTGAAGTGAACATCCTTCGATACCAGCCGATGTGTCCCGATAACAATATCAACCAGTCCCAGCTCTATTTTCTTCAATATCTCCTGTTGCTCCTTGCGCGGTACAAACCGGCTGAGCACGGCAATTGAAATCGGAAAATTCTCAAATCTTCTGGTGAACGATTCAGCATGCTGATGAGCCAGAATCGTCGTCGGCGTCAGCACAGCAACCTGTTTTTTTGATTCTACAGCCTTGAATGCCGATCTCATGGCAATCTCGGTTTTCCCGAACCCTGCATCACCGCAGATCAAACGGTCCATCGGATGCGGCTCCTGCATATCTTTTTTTACCGCCTCAATTGCCTTAAGCTGATCCGGCGTTTCATCAAAAATAAAAGAGGACTCAAATTCGCGCATGAAAATTGAGTCAGGCTCAAAAGCAAATCCCGGCTGCATCTTCCGCTGTGCATAAACCTTGATGAGATTTATTGCAATATCCCGCAGCTTCTTGCGCACCTTATCCTTTTTGGCCGCCCATTTGGAACTTCCAAGTTTTGATAAAGAGGGCAGGGAGCTCTCAGAAGCAGTATATTTCGAGAGCAGGTTGATACTCTGAACATTGACAAAAAGCTGATCCCCCCCGGAATACTCAATAAGCACAGACTCCTGCTCTGAATTTCCCACCGTTATGGTTTCAAGCGATTTGAATATCCCGATACCGTAATCCTCATGCACTACGTAATCGCCGACCTTAAGCTTCTGGAGATCCTTGAGTGAGATACCCCTTATTTTCCGTTTACGGTGAGCTTTATGTGAGTGCAGTTTCCCGAAGATGTCTGATTCAGTATACAGGTCAAGATCGCCGAAGGTAAAGCCGGTATGCAGGTTAATCGGCACCCAGCTGGCTTCAAGCCTCTCCGTGCTCTCCGAATTCGTCATTTCCTCTGCCAGAAAATCGGTCAACTCCTCGATTTCGCGGCGTGAGCTTGTTGCAAAAAGAGGTTTTCTGCCTGTTGCAATCTCCTTTTGCAGCATTGTGGCAAGAATGCGGAAATTAGCATTCAGCTTTTTTTGTGCATTCGACTTGAACTCGATTGCAGAGGGCGAAGAGTGCGTGATTCTGATGCAGCGAAACCGTGACAGCCTTTCCGCTATTGACTCATAATTATCCCGCGAAGCAAATTCCACTGAATCATCGATGATCACGACGGTCGACTGATCAAGATAGTCAAGTATTGTGGTCTCAGTTCCGGGTATCTTGGTTGTTGTCTCTATAAAACTCGCGGAAATATCGGCTGAAGTCACTGTTTTGCCCGAAAGCTGACTGTTGATGTCGAAAATGCGCATCGACGTGACGCTGTCACCAAAAAATTCTATCCGGAACGGCTCTCTCGCCCCGAAAGGGAAGGCGTCAATAATCGAGCCTCTAACGGAAAACTCTCCCTCATTCTCAACAAACTCTCTCAACTCAAAGCCGTTTCCAGCAAGAAACTGCTTCAGGGATTCATACCCCGCCTTCTTGTCAGTCTGCAGTCTGAAAATCCGGCTTTCAGCATCGACCGGCTTGCAGAGAGTGACATCGAGATCATCAAAAAAAGAGAGAATGACCGATTTTTTCCCTCTCGATATGGCTCCGATAGAGAGGGAGAGTTCATCTGAGGTATTGCAGATTCTTTCTTTAGGCAGAAGCGCATCAAAATCATTGTCATACAATTCAAAGCTGTTCTGACCGCAAACCACCATCAGAGAAGAATCGATATCAGCAAACAGAGCTGCAGCAAGGATCGATGAAAGAGAGCCATGCAGCCCGGAAATATCGATCGGGCAAAAAGCATCTCCTGTACCGGACGGGCTCTCATCTAAAGCGCGTGCAAGCAACCCGTAAGGCGCTGAATACTTGACTGTATCAACGAGAAAACTTGATTTTTTTTTGGTGAGGGCAGTGCTTTGCAGATCTGAAACTGATAACGTTTTCATATGAAGCGTACAAACTATATTTTCATGCTTTATCCCATAAACGCCTTGTAGCCCTGTGAACCCTTTACGGCCTGGGAAGACTGTTATATATGGAAAAAATTCTTGAACTGAAAAATCTCAGGACATACTACTCAACCGACAGCGGTATTGCAAAAGCAGTTGACGGCGTAAGCTTTTCGCTCGGTCGAAACCGGACCCTGGGGGTCGTTGGTGAATCCGGGTGTGGAAAATCGGTTACGGCACTCTCCATCATGCGCCTTGTGCCCATGCCGCCCGGTTATTTTGCGGGTGGGGAGATTCTCTGGAAAGGGGAGGACCTCCTGAAGCTTTCTGAAGAAAAAATGCGCAGATTGCGGGGCAACGAGATTGCCATGATCTTCCAGGAACCCATGAGTTCGCTCAATCCGGTATTTACCTGCGGCAGCCAGATTATGGAACAGATTCTCATTCATCGGGATGTACATCAGGCGGAAGCAAAAGAGCGCTCAATCGAACTCCTGCATCTTGTTGGAATTCCGAACCCTGCCGATCGATTTTCCTCATTTCCCCATGAGCTTTCAGGAGGCATGCGGCAGCGGGTTATGATTGCCATGGCACTCTCCTGCAACCCGGCCCTGCTCATTGCCGAT
>CAIVCU010000466.1 GCA_903904495.1 uncultured Chlorobiaceae bacterium | reverse complement strand
GAGGAGAGAAAAAGCCATGAGCGAGCAACCCACTTCTGATTCCATCCAATCCAATTCCATCGCAGTCGCCGCAGCGCCCTCCATCTCCAGGCTCTTGGGGGTAGTGCTGATTTTACCGGGAGAGTCTGCCGATCTCTACCAGTCAAGTCTTGATACGCTTATCGAGGAGTTAGGCGCTCGTTCAGTGCTTCAGGTCTACCTCGCTGAAAAAATCCATGAATGCCTGTGGTGGATGCGTCGCTATGAAGTGCAAAAGCGGGCGACAGTCAGTGCCGAGATGGCCTCAGAGCTTAATTCTGCTTTTCCTCCGAACAGCCTCGCCGGGGAAGCGCAGATTCGCAACTCGCTTCTGGACAATAAGGTTGATGCAGGTATCGAAGATGCCCTCATTAATCGTGGGCATACCATTGAGTCCCTCCGGCAGGAAGCCATGACAGCAAAAAGAATGCGTCTCGTTGAGCTCGACCAGCAAATCGCACTGCAAACCAAAATCCTTGCTGGCCTCCAAGCCTCCTACGAAGTAGCCTACAACCGCAAAACCAATGTCGAACGCATGCAACTGCAAAACGCATTGCTCCGTCGCACCTTGCACCCCCTCGAAGTAGAAGCGGTAGAGCTCTCCCAATCATGACCAGCCCTAAACGTTATCTTTTTCCTCTTCGCTCAGAACTCAGCACTCAGAACTCAGCACTCAGCACTTTCCCCGTATGACAAGCGCTAAACGTAAGGCCGCAAATCAGCGTAACGCAGAACGTTCATCCGGCCCCCGAACAGACGAAGGTAAACGCCGCTCCGCCATGAACGCCATGCGGCACGGCCTCACAACATCGATCGAAACCTCCCTCTGGGCCCCACATCTCGAGCCGCTCCAGGCACTTCTTGAGTCCGACGGCTTAAATCCACCAGAAGCCAGAGAGCTTGCACTATGCATCCTTGACTACGAGCGCAACGTCCAGTCCCACCGCAAGCTTCATCATGCCCTCAGGCACTTCAGGCGAGCAGCCAATACGTTGATCAGGCAGTGCAGGGGCTTGACGATCTGAGACGTTCCAATGAAATTTACAAAACGAACCCATTGGAGTTATTTGCAATTTCCATGAGATTCAAAAACTCTTCAAGAAGCATTTCGCTTCGATGAGTCGGTGCACGATGTGTCGGTATGCCTGAAGATGTTATGTTCAGACGGTTGTAAAAATTTGGTATTCCTTGGTATGAGAATGCAGGTTTCCTCAAATTCAGCTCCGTCTTTCGGGGCTTTTTTGTTATATAATACCATACAGGTTGTATGTGTAAAAAGCTTATGACGTTAACGGTTTGATTGGTAAAACAACATTATGGAAAGAGTAGCTGATGGCTGAAGTCATTCTTAAACTTGAGGGGATCCGGAAGGAGCTTGAACTTTCGAAGGATATCCGTCAGACCATCATTCCGAACCTTTCCGTTGAAATTATGGCAGGAGACTTTGTCGCTATTACAGGGCCTTCCGGTTCGGGCAAGTCCACACTGCTTTACATTATGGGCGGGCTTGACAAGCCGACAGCAGGGACGGTGTGGCTTGATGGAGAGGCGATTAATGATAAGAGTGAGCCGGAAATGAACAAGATCCGGAATGAGAAGATCGGGTTTATCTATCAGTTTCATTTTTTACTGCCTGAGTTTAATGCTGTCGAAAATGTGAGTATGCCGATGATGATCAATGGCAGGCTCAGCAGGAAGGAGATCAAGGATAGAGCAAAGATGCTGCTCGATCTGGTTGAGATGCAGAACAAGTATACCAACAAGCCAAGCCAGCTTTCCGGGGGTCAGCAGCAGCGCGTGGCTATAGCCCGTGCACTTGCAAATGATCCGAAGGTGCTCCTTGGCGATGAGCCGACGGGCAACCTCGATTCGCGTTCGGCGAAGAATGTCTATAATCTTTTTGACCGGCTGAACAGGGAACTGCATCAGACCGTTATAGTTGTTACTCACGATGAAGAGTTTGCCAATCGCGCCGGGCGCAGGATCAATCTTGTCGATGGAATGATTGAGAGCGATATGCGATTACGACCGATGGCGGAAAATGTAGCTGAATAACAGATGCAGGAACGGCATTAATACCTTTTTACCAGAGTTTTCTATGTCATTGTTACTCAACGAGATCAAGCAGACTCACCCTCACCTGTACAAAGCGTTTTCATCACTTGCGGATGGAGAGCAGCATCTGAGCCGTATCCAGGAAATTGATCGGTACTGGGAGCTGTTGAAGCAGCCGGTCCGGCAGGTAATTCTGCCCGGGACGAGTTTGCCAAAAGATGCAGTTATCAGTGGCGCATATGATCTGATTTATGCGGGCGGGACGTTAAGCCTGCTCCATGCAGCAGTAATGGCGGGAAAGTATGGCAGAAAGGTTATGATTTTTGATCGCCAGACACCCGCAAAATCCACCCGTGACTGGAATATTTCAAGAAACGAGCTGCTGAATCTCTCAGCTACCGGTCTGTTTACGGAGAGCGAGGTTGATTCGGTTATTGTCCGTCGCTACAAGACCGGCTGGGTTGAGTTTTACAAGCCTGATGGCAGCCAGAAACGGCTCTACATGGAAAATGTGCTGGATTGTGCTGTCAATGCCGACAAGCTGCTCGGTATGGCAAAAGAGAAGGTGCTTGCAATATCGGGGAGCTCTATTCTTGCGGAGAGATCCTTTTCCTGCTGTTACCGGTTTGACGATCATATTGTTGTCAAAGTTGAGGATGGCAAAGGCAAGGCCTTCTATTACAAGGCTAAAGTGCTTGTCGATGTCATGGGGATACTCTCTCCGATCGCCATGCAGCTTAATGACGGCGTGCCTCAAACGCATGTCTGCCCGACAGTTGGCACAATAGCGAGCGGCTTTGAAAATATTGATTTTGATACCGGTGAAATTCTCGCCAGCATAGGATCTGCCGACATGGTTCCGGGAAAAGGACGGCAGCTTATATGGGAAGGATTTCCAGCTGAAAACTCCCAGTATATCAGCTATCTTTTCTTTTATGACGAGGCGGACTCTCCGAACGACAAGTCACTGCTCGGCCTTTTTGATACTTATTTTCGCAAGCTTCCCGAATATAAAAAGCCAGGTAAGGAGTTTGTTGTTCACCGCCCTGTTTACGGCATTATTCCGGCTTATTTTCATAACGGCTTCAACCGTACACGCGAGATTGCCGACGACCGCATTCTTCTCTTCGGTGACGCAGCATCACTTGGCTCTCCATTGACTTTTTGCGGGTTTGGTTCGATGGTTCGGAATCTGTCGCATCTGACGGCCGATCTTGACCACGCAATAGATGAGAACGATTTTTCAAAAAAACATCTTGAAAAAATCAGTGCCTACGAACCCAATGTTGCTTCGATGGCTAATTTGATGAAGTATATGTGTTTCAACTCCGCTACCGATGAGCCGAACTTTGTCAATGATCTCATGAATGAGGTGATGATTGTCCTTGATGAGTTGCCTGAACGCTACCGTCAGGCGATGTTTCGCGATGAGATGAAGATTGAGGATTTGATGATGGTGATGCTTCGGGT
>CAIVCU010000465.1 GCA_903904495.1 uncultured Chlorobiaceae bacterium | reverse complement strand
CTCAGGGAGAAGCTGGTTTCCCCGGAAGAGATACAACATGCCTATACACATGCGGATCCGGGATTTCTGGCGGTGCTTGAGGAAGCGTACAGCAACATTATCCGTTTTCATCAGCACGAAGTGGAGAAAAGTTTTTTTTATGAAGCTGAAGGAGGTGTGATTCTCGGTCAGCGGGTAACTCCCATGGAAAAAGCTCTGCTCTATGTGCCGGGTGGAAAGGCATCCTATCCATCATCTCTCCTTATGAATGCGGCACCTGCGAAAGTTGCCGGTGTAAAGGCTATTTTCGTCACCACTCCCTGTGACGAAAAGGGTGCGGTCAATCCTAATATTCTTGCCGCCGCTGCTGTGGCCGGTGTAGGTTCCGTTTACAAAATTGGAGGAGCGCAGGCAATAGCGGCATTTGCCTACGGGACCGAGACAATTCCGAAGGTTGATATCATTACCGGTCCCGGCAATAAATATGTAGCGCTGGCAAAAAAACAGGTGTTCGGTCATGTCTCTATCGACAGTATAGCCGGCCCTTCTGAAGTTGTTATCATTGCTGATGAATCGGCCAATCCTGAATTTATCGTGCTTGACATGTTTGCCCAGGCTGAACATGATCCGGACGCATCAGCGGTGCTGATCACCACCTCCGAGGTGTTGGCTGCAGCCGTTCGCGAGTTCGCTGAAGCACGCCTCCCAGCAATGCTTCGACACGATATTATCGCTTCTTCGCTCCAGCATAATGGAGCTATTGTGCTTGTTCGGTCGCTTGAAGAGGCTTGTCAGGTGTCAGACATGATAGCGCCTGAACATCTGGAACTGCATGTTGAACAGCCCTGGGATATTCTTCCGGGTATTCATCATGCCGGTGCTGTTTTCATGGGCAGTTATTCCTGCGAAACCGTCGGAGACTATTTTGCCGGGCCAAACCATACGCTTCCGACCAACGGTACAGCAAGATTTTTCTCACCGCTTTCTGTTCGTGACTTTGTCAAGCATACATCGATTATTTCCTATTCGAAGCGGCAAATACACTCCAATGGAGAAAAAATTGCCTCTTTTGCTGATTATGAAGGGCTTCAGGCCCATGCCGAAGCTGTCAGGGCAAGATTGAGAGTGCTATGAGAGTAGGCGACTTTGATTACGAACTGCCCGAAGAAAAAATTGCCAGATATCCACCTCCGGAGCGAGGTTCAACCCGACTTCTGGTGCTCGACAGTCAATCAGGTAGGATCAAACATGCCCGGTATGCCGGGTTGGATGTTTTTTTGAAAGAAGGGGATCTGCTTCTGCTTAATAACACCCGGGTTGTCCGGGCAAGATTGTTTGCCAGCAAACAGACCGGCGGAAAGATTGAGCTCATGCTTCTTGAAAAGCATCAGGACGAGCAAAATCTGGTACTTTACAGGGGAAAGCTGAAAAAAGGCGATACGCTCATCGCGCATGACCGTGAGTTGGCTGTTACTGACATTATTGATCAGGGGATTGCCCGTCTTTCTGTTTCCGGCACTGGATCGTTAAGCGATCTTTTCGAACATTTCGGTGGAGTGCCCATTCCGCCATATCTCAAACGGGATGCTGAAGAGGTTGATCAGGTGCGCTACCAGACCGTGTTTGCTGAACATCCCGGCTCTGTGGCGGCCCCGACAGCATCGCTGAACATGACGCATGGGCTTCTTGAAAAACTTCACCGGAAGGGTGTGGATGTTGCATCTCTCGCTCTCCATGTCGGCCTCGGTACATTTCTTCCCATCAGGGTTGAGTCGTTTGAAGAGCACGTCATGCACCGTGAGTTTTATTCGATTCCACCTGAAACTGTCGAAAAGATCCGCCGGGTAAAAACAGCCGGAGGAAGAGTTGTTGCTGTCGGCACAACCGTTACCAGAGCGCTCGAACATGCAAGTGAGCGCATTGCCTCCTTTTCGGGCAACGAACCGCTTACCGGTGAGGCGGATATTTTTATTTATCCGGGGTACTGGTTTCGTACAATCGATCTCCTGCTTACCAATTTTCATGCTCCCCGATCAACAGTACTGATGCTAACCGCGGCATTGGCAGGCCGGGAGAATCTGCAGAATGCCTATAAGGAAGCACTCGAAAAGGGGTATAGATTTCTTAGTTATGGTGACAGCATGTTGATTGTATAGTTCTTATTTCCACTGAAATCCACCAGTTTTTCCCTTTCACGTAAAGAAACAAGCATAACCGGGTTTTCTGCCTAAAGAACTTCGGCGT
>CAIVCU010000464.1 GCA_903904495.1 uncultured Chlorobiaceae bacterium | reverse complement strand
CCACTTCGTATCTTCGTACTCCTGATTGTTCAAATAGACGAATGAAAGTTCCGGAATCTGCTTGAAATAGTCGTTGTCAATTTCTCCTGATTCACAATTTTGAATTTGTGTAGCTAATTGTATTAGTTGATTTACGAGAGTTTTCTGATCTCGGATAGGGTATGATTTGTCAAACCCAAAGTAAATCTCGAACTTACTGCCATTTTGTTTCTGATATAAGAGCTGTGTCTTTGAAACTACATCATTTCTCCACCTACTTTGGATCTGCTCGCTTTCTGGACAAGTTCCTGATTTGAGGAAAAAGTTGGTAATTTCGATTCCGATTTTTCTTTTCCCATCTATAACAACATCGGGACCATCTCCATAAATAACAGTGCCAAAAGGCAACGTATAATCTTTGCGGAACATTTCGAAGTAATATTTTTCAATATCCTGATTTGAAAGTTTACCCATAATAATCTTCGAAGAGTTAACGCTAAAGATTAGCCAACAAGCACTTGCAAAAGCGTTCTTTGGTTGAATCGAATTAATAGATGCCGGGTTATTGGAAAAGCGGCGTATCAGGCCAAGGGATGAATGGAATCATCCGCACATGAATATAGGCATACTTGTCAGTTGGTAGCGGAAATGAACCCCAGATAATCGTTTGGGTCAGCACCGCCGAGATGGCAATCCCAAGCACCACTCCCAAAGCCCAAAGGTAACGTCGCTGGAACATCGGTACTCCACGCTCAAAAAAGCCAGGTATCAAAAGGAACAACTGGACAGGAAGAACCAGTGACGTGAAGACAGCAGCGAAGAAAACATAGGTAGACGGCGAGAAAAGAACTGCCCAACTAAAACGGTAAAACACGAGCGCGAGGTTGTTGAAGCCGCTTACCAAGTTTGGCACGATAAAATATAATACCACCCAAACGCCAAGCGGTACGTACCAGAGAAGATGGTATCGCATGACTCGCACGATGGCGCGGAACAAATGCTCGCAGTCTGAATTCACCTGCATTGCTTATTCTTTTCCCTGCTGGTTAGAAGAGATTCTGGTCTGCCACTACGGTCTCTGGAGAAGTCCTGAATATATATGCCCAGCTCATAATCTCTATCTCTGAGTGCCTTTGGTACCAATGCGTATACCCCGTTATAATTGGCTGACAAGTGGAAAGGCATCAGGATTACGAATTGATTCAATGGAAAGATCAATATCTAATAATGGCCAATACAAATGCTCCGGGTGATGGAGTTCTACATTGCAGATTTTGCTGACGGTAGCCTCCTTGAACCAGGGAAACTCAGTGTAGGGCAAAATCAGCTCTTCTTCTCCAATCAAAAGCCAAATGCCATAAAGAGAAATATTTGTTACTTCAACAAGGGAAGTGCTGGATCCATGCGTTGTGTATGTCATTGTTGTACTCCGTAATCAAGGAATAGGCTTCAGCTATTTCATTATTCATAATGAGTCCACATGCGATATACCTTGATGATCTTGGTGTCTTCAATAACTTCATAAACAAGTCGATGTTGTTTGTTAATTCTTCTACTGATCAATTCCTGAATATCACCTTTCAAATACTCAAATTCAGGGGGATATTTGTACGGATCAACTTCGATGATTTTTATTAATTTCAGCGCCTTATCTTTCAAACCACTTGAACCAAGTTTCTTTGCATCCTTTTGAGCTTGGGTCATAAAGAGTATGGTGTACATCACCACTCCAGTCTATCAAGTGGTACTCCATTTTCTGTCGGTTCTTTTTTGGCTTCATGAAGGCTTTGAACGATGCCGTTAATACTTCTGAGATAATCATCATCGCTCACATACTCAGATTGTTCGAGTATTTTTACCTCACTCAATGAGAAGTGCTCAAGAAGCCATGTAAATTTTTCGCTAACGCTATCATCAATTTTCAGTGTCAATGTTTTCATCGTATTCTCCAAGATTTATTGCTGGTTATGAATATAATACGCAAATTTTAAATCGTCTAAAACTCCCTCACCACCCCTTCACCACAAACCACACTCCTGTCACAATCATAATAATACTTGCCACCCGGTAAAAGCGCTTCCGCATGCTGTTGCTGAGAGTGGTCACCACCTTTCCCACAAGAAGCATTGCCGGGACTGTTCCTATGCCGAAGAGCATCATCATAAGTGCGCCTTGCATCATTCCGGGAAAGGGATCTTTTGCCTCCATACCACTTCTTGCAGCGGAAAGCAGTGCGGTATAGGTGAGGCCACAAGGCAGAAAACCGAGGACGATGCCCATCGGGTAGTAAGACCCTATGGATCGAGGAGCTTTGAAAAGAACTAAGATTTTTTGCATAAGTGAGCTGCCGGGGTTGCAGCTATTTTTTTGAGGCACTGGCAGCCACTCTGCAGTAGAGAGTCCCATGAGGATGATGGATATCCCTGCAATGATCATGATAGCTCGCTGGTACAGCTCGATCGAGGCTGTAAGGACAAGAAATGAACCTGAAAATCCTACAATGCCTCCCAGGATGGTGTATGTGGTGACTCGTCCCAGGTTGTAAAGTAGGTGGTGAAGTAATCCTTGTCGGGTTTCACCCACGGTGACTGCTGCAAGCATCGGACCGCACATGCTTATGCAGTGGCCAAACCCCCCGGCTAATCCGGCAAGGAGCATGGCGAGAAAGGGAGCGCTGCTCATGGACTTTTTTTCTTTGCCGGCTTTACAGTTTTTGCCGGTTCGTCGTCATCGTCAAGCATTCTGTATTTGGGTGCTTCGGGGTCGTCGAACTGGCCGCTTTTGACTGCCCAGATAAAGAGAAGCCATGCTGAGAATCCGACAAAGAGACCTATGCCGATCAGGTAAAAGGTGGAGATCATAATTGCGTTGTCAGATTTTTTTCAGTCGCAAAGAGTTGCTTACTACAACAAGCGAGCTGACCACCATCAGCAGTGCGGAGATGATGGGGTGCAGAACTCCCGACATGGCAAGTGGAAGTGCTATGAAATTATACGAAAAGGCCCAGACAAGGTTTTGCCTGATGATGGAAAAACATCGTGAGGAGCTTTTGATCAGGGTATTGATGAGCCGGAGATCATCGTTCAGGATGGCAACGCTGGCGCTTTCAAGGGCAATGCCGGAAGCGTGGCCGAGGGTGACTCCGATGTCAGCTTCGGTCAGTGCAGGGGCGTCGTTGATGCCGTCGCCCACCATCATGACGCATTCGCCCTTTGCCTTCATGGCTCGGATCACCGCTGATTTTTCAAGCGGTCCAAGCCCGGCCTGCACATCGGTGATGCCGCATTTTGCGGCGATGTAGGTTGCCACTCCACGGTTGTCTCCAGTCAGTATTGTCATTGCAAACCCTTTTTTCCGCAGCCCAGCAATGAGGGGAAGTGCGTCCGGGCGCAGATCGTCAATCATCCCGATCACTCCGGCAAGCTTGAAGCCGCAGGCAACCATCACCACTGTTTTGCCTTCAGTTTCGAGCGATGCGATGAAAGCACTCTGTTCACTATCAATCTTAATACCATTCTCTTCCATGAAGGCTTTAGAGCCTGACCGCCAGTGAGTTCCTTCAATCACTCCGGAGACTCCTCTTCCCGGTATTGTTCTGAACTGCTCTGTTTTAAGGAGTTCTCCCTTCCATGCAGCCACAATAGTACAGCCGGTGGGGTGCTCTGATGCGGCTTCGAGCGATGCGAGATGTTGCATGAATGACGGGGTGAGACCGTAGTCATGCAGGTCGGTAATGGAGGGCTTACCGGTAGTGATGGTGCCGGTTTTGTCGAGTACCACCGAAGTGGTTTTTGACACATTCTCAAAGATATCTCCCCCTTTTACGAGAATTCCTCTCTTTCCTGCACTTGTTGTGCCGATAAGAATGGCCAGCGGGGTAGCGAGACCAAGAGCGCAGGGGCAGGCGATGACGAGTACCGAAACGGCGTTCATCAAGGCGGTAACAGTGCTTGCTGAGGTGATCTTCCAGTAGAGATAGGTCGCAAGGGCGAGAACAATGGTTGCCGGTACAAAATAACCGGCAGTTTTATCGGCAATGCCCTGAATTGGTGCCTTGCGTGCCTGGGCCTCCTCGACTGTGCGTATGATCTGCGCAAGCAGCGTGTTGCCCGCATTCCCGGTAACGCGGATTCGGAGCCGTCCATTCATGGAAAAGCTTCCGGCAAAAACGTTGCTTCCCGATTCTTTCAGTACAGGGTTTGACTCTCCGGTCAGCATCGCTTCGTTCACCTCAGCGTCACCCTCAACCACTGTTCCATCAAGCGGGATTCTGTCACCGGGTATGATCTCTATTAAATCTCCGATCTTCACTGAGGCAATGGGCACCATGGCGGTTTCACCGTTTTTGGAGATGAGTAATGCCTCATGCGGCTGGAGCTCAGCCAGCTCGGCAATGGCGTTACCCGCTTTGAGCCTTGAGCCTGCCTCCAGAAATCTGCCAAGCAGAATGAAGGTGATGATCATCGATGCGGTGTCGAAAAATATTTCACCACCATAGAAAATCATGGCAATGCTGTAAAAATATGCCGACATGGAGCCAAGTGCCACCAGAACATCCATGTTAAGCGTCATCCGCCTCAGGGATCGGACAGCGCTTGAAAGAAAGGGAAAACCCGAGTAGAAGAGTACTGGAGTGGCCAGTGCCCATGAAATAAGCTGAAAGGCAAGCCGGTACCGCTCCTCGATTCCCTCAAAAAAGCCGGCATAGAGCGCGGCAGTAAAGAGCATAAGCTGCATGGAAAAAAATCCGGCGGTGCCGAACCGAAGCAGCAGATCCTGTTTCTCCTGGGCAAAAAGATCGGCAGTTGCGTTGCCATGGCACGGGTGGGGCAGATAACCGATAGATCGGATGGCATGCAGTATGGTGTCGAGGCTTACTTTTTCACCAATCCAGACGATGGCGGCCTTGTGTGTGGCATAGTTGACACGTATTGAAACCACGCCATCAATCTTTATGAGAAACTTTTCGATGAGCCAGACACATGATGCACACCGGATGCCTGAGAGCAGCAGCTCAATGTGGTACTCATTGCCGCTGATGGTGACGGTGTCACTGAATGAAGATGCCTGGAGTTTTACCTCAGTTGCCGGAGGGCCTGGTTGCCAGTCGCACCGCTGGTAGTAAAATGCATCAAGCGAGTTGTTATGGATAAGTTCATAGACACCAAGGCATCCTTTGCAGCAGAAGACCTTGTTCTCTCCATTGAGCTCAACGATAATGGACGATGCTCTGCTGGTTTCCTGAAGGCAATGGTCGCAGCTTATCATCCCCGTTCCTGATGTATCACTCCTTGACATTAAAGCTGAATGCCGGATTTTTCAGTTCATCCGAGAGAATTGTCACCTGCCAGAGTGTACGTCTGCTCATACACCGGACAATAATTCCTTTACCTTCGTAGAGACAAGCGCTTTTTTTGACAAGCATGATCTGGTTTTTTCCCATCTGCATGCCCGGCATTGAAAGATCGAGAAGCAGCTTACCGGGCAGTTTATCGCAAGGTGTTACCGTCAGGCTGAAAGAGAGTTCTTTCATGGCTTTGACCGGTTTCGGTTCAATGTTAAGCGTAACGGAGTGATTGCCTGCTTTTATAGTACAGGGGCCCTGGTGGATGTTACTCTCATTTGCCATGACCCAACTGCCTGAAAAAAGAATAAAAACGGAGAAGAAAAGAAAAGTCATCCCATTTATTTGACGTCGAAAAACCATTTTTTACTGGTGATAAGTTTTTGTTGCTGCCTGAGGTCAACTCTTGCAAACCAAACACCCTTGAAGGGAATGGAGGCGCTTGCCTGATAGATGCCCGGAGAAAGTTTTTGCATGAACATCGTCGAATCGTAACGGGTGCTGGAGAGGTTGCCGATGAAGAGCGAGAGTGCACCATCTTCAAACGGTTTGCCGTGCGATGTTGCATTGACCCGAATGACGTTGTCTCCCAGTTTCAGCGTATCAGGTCGACTCACTGCAATTCCTAATTTCGCTTCAAGAGCTTTTGACTGGAAATAGTCTCTGCTGTTTTCGTAATAGTTGCTGTCCACCAGACCGTCGGCGTTCTTAAAGGCGATATAGATGCCGCAGCCCATGGCAAAGAAAAACATCGGATAAACAATGTAGAAAAAGAGCTTCATAGAAAACCGGTTTCCCTGTTTATTGAAATCCCTCCACCGGAGATGTTGAGATGCAGACGCTCCAGCCTGCCTGTCGATTTAACCAATATACTTCCGTTCTTGGAAGAAAATGGCTGTAACCGGAGTGAGTGTTCTCCAATAAGTGTGACATTATCGGGTGAGGAGAGTTCAAGGGCAACTTTTCTTCCTCCGTTGTTATAAATAGTGTACGAGTATCGGTTCAATCCCGAAGGAAGCAGGGCATTCTCACGGATAACGACAAAGTCAACGGGCGGACGGTTCCAGAGCAGCATGCAAAGAATCATTCCCGCAAAAGCTGTTGCGCCCCCAAGCCAGAATGTTTTTGGACGGACTATCCGACCCTTGTAGTTCGGGAAAGGCGGCATACCTCTTTTTTCACTGAGCACCCGGCATGCGTCAATACATTCGGCGCAGGCAATGCAGGCAGAGTTTAATCCGTTCTTGATATCGATACCGACAGGGCACACCCTGACGCACTCATCACACTTCATGCAGGTAGCATCACGGGAAACATCGTACTCAATAACAAGCGTATCCTTGTCGAAAAGGGCATTCTGCAGCATGGCATAAGGGCAGATCGAGGTGCAGAATCTCCGTCCAAGAAACGCCAGTTCAAGGTAGACCGCCATCCACAGAACGATAAAAAATGAGGTAAGGGTTGTTGAAACAAAGAGAGTTTTCAGCGTTTCAGCAGGTGGTACAAAATACCAGATCATGGTGATCGACACCAGAGCTGAGAGCGGGATCAGAAGAAAAATCTGAATCTGTTTAAGTTTTTTTTCCCCAAACAGTTTCGTAATGCTTTGGCTTAAATCGAGCAGTACCGTCTGGGGGCAGAGCCATCCGCACCAGACTCTTCCGAAAATGACTGTAACGAAGGCAATGAAAAGAAGGAAAAACAGCACAACTCCAAGAATGAGATAGAACTCCCTTATCCAGATAACCGAACCGAAAACATAGAGCTTGAGTGTTGGAATGTCAAACCGGAGTGCACTTTGGCCATTGATGGTAAGAAACGGCAGGCAGGTAAGGATCAAAGCCTGCAGTGTCTCAATAGCTCTTCTATATGGTTTCCACAAAATGACAGCTCCCTACTTTGCGCAAATTATTTTTTTCTCAGGGACTCCAGAAAAGCTATCACCTTGCTGATTTTATCTGAGCCGACCTGCTGCAGAAATGGGGGCATTCCGTTGGGTCGCCCATTGGCTATGGATTCATAAATATCCTTATGGGTTACTCCGTATTTGAGTTCTGCCATAGTAAGGTTGGGGCCTACTCCTCCTGTTGCATCCGTCTTGTGGCATGGAGCACAGGTGCTTATAAAGATATCCTTCCCAACTTTTATGGCTTCGCTATTTCCGGAATACTGTTTGACAGTAACCGTTTTTTCTGATTTTGCCGCCAATGCCATCTCGTTTTCAAACTTCTTGTAAAATGACCAGCCGGAAATGGCAGGTGTATAGAAGACGATATAACCCAGGAGAAAAATAATTCCTCCAAAAAAAAACAGCAGCCATCCTTTGGGGATTTTGTTATGATTCTCCCGGGGCTCTCCTGTTTCATGCATGGTCATCTCCTTTATGCTCTATTCTATTATATCAGTTGTCGTCATTAAGCATTCTGTGTTTTGGCTTCTCAATCTTCTCCTTTCGTTTTGGATTATAGTAGTAAGCTATTATACCTCCGGAAATTATGGCGAGAAGCACGGTGAACAGCACATAAGCCAACCCTGAAAAACTCATTTTGCGGCCTCCACCTTTTTTACATCCCTTCCAAGTTTCTGAAGGTAGGCAATCAGGGCATCCATCTCGGTAAGCTCCTTCTGCAGTTCTGGCGGAGTTACCTTATTCCGGCTCTCTTTGGATGGATAGTTTTCATCAGTTACGGTTGAGCGGTATTGGGCAATCTGTTGATTGACATCACTTTCAGTATAGCCGTAGCCGAGCGTTGATGTTTTTTTAAACGAGTACCCGGTGTCGAGTCGGTTTTTGGCAAGCCAGCCATACGGTGGCATGTTGGATTTTTCAAACATGCTTTGCGCGCTTTCGAGATGTTTGTAATGCCAGGAATCGGGATATTTCCCTCCGACTCTGTTCAAATCGGGCCCGGTGCGGCGGGAGCCCCAGAGGAAGGGCCTGTCGTAAGCAAACTCCTCCGGTTTTGAGTACTCGCCATACCGGAGTACCTCAGTTCTCAGGGGTCGTACGGTCTGGGTGTGGCAGTTGTTGCACCCTTCGCGCATGTAGATATCGCGCCCCTCCTGTTCTACCGCAGTGTAAGGTTTTATATATAGTTGCTGACCGGTTGCGTCGAAGGCATGAAGAGAGGAATAAAAACGGTTACTGTGTTGCCGATCAGGATGACAACGGCTGCAAGGACAGCAAAAACAACCGGTTTTGAAGTGATCCCCATAGTGGCAGCTCCTGTTTGTTAAGGTGACGGTTATGCTTCGGCCAGACTTGGCTTTTTCCTGACAGTCATAATCAGATTCCAGGTAAACATAAGTAT
>CAIVCU010000463.1 GCA_903904495.1 uncultured Chlorobiaceae bacterium | reverse complement strand
GTGTCATACCGCTGCGCAAGCTGGCAGGCACTTCCTAATGGGAAGTACAGTTCCGCCAGCGGATAAATTGCCGCTGATCGCTTAAATGAGTTTATCGCCTTTTCTGCAAACCCTTGTTCAAGCTGTGTTTTCCCGAGGAGAAAATGATACTGAGGAACGGTGTCCGGTTCCAGCTTTACAGCTCGTTCCAATACAGACACGGCTTCATCATGCCGCTGGAGGCGGAAGAGGGCAAGTCCGAGGTGATACCAAAGCTCCGGCTCCCGCTCATGGATTTGTACGGACTTTCTCAGTACTGATTCCGCCGCGTTCAGATTGCCTGTTTCAATGAAAAGTTTTCCAAGGAGCAGCCGGGATTGCCAGTGCTCGGGATGCTGTTCGATTACCAATTCCAATTTTAATCGCGCCTCATTATACCGTTTGGATTCGAACAGGCCGGCACAAAGCAGTTGGCGGACATCGGGAGAATCCTGCCCAGCGAAGATTGCACTCTCGAGACATTTAACTGAGTTTGTAAAGTTGCCTTCGTTGTGGTAAATACTGCCGAGGAGGACGCAGGCCTCTCCGCGATCGTTGTCAGTGCGAAGGCAGTTGGCAAGATGATGCTTGGCTCGTGCGTAATCGCCTTCTTCGAAGCATCTTCTTCCTGCAATCAGACTGTTAGAACCCGATGATGAGGTCATAGGCAGACTTCTCCCTGCATTTTGTTGTTAGTATCGCCGTCGATTTCATTGACAACACAGCCGATGTGTTCTGCCATGATTCTCCACCTGTCCGCGCCCAATGCTTCGAGGTTCCGCATAAACCGCTGCTTTTCTTCGAATTCCGATCCCTCGATATGGTAGAAAGGAACAAATATTTCCGAATGTCGTCGGATTATTTCTTCAACTTCAGGAGGAAGAAATCTGCGCGGGACTTCGAGAAAATGATATGGCAAGGAAGTTGAGTAAGCGATATTATTTACGTATTGTGTAAACAGCGGAGCACCCGGCCGAAGAGAAAAATGAGGGCGTTGAACACGGGCGCCCAAATTACCGAACTCCGTCATAAGCAAGATGGAATCGAAGAAGTCTTCCATGGTTTCAAATGGCAGCCCCCAAACGAACGAAGCATAGACATGGGGGAAAATCTTTACCGCTTGCGAGATCACTTCACGCGCCTGCGCAACGGTAAATCGTTTGTCGATTCGGGAGAGCACCGAATCCGATCCCGATTCAATACCGAAGAATACAGCGGAGCAACCAGCCTCGGCCATAAGCTTCATCAGATCCGAATCCACGAGATCGACTCTAGCAAAACATTCCCAGCGGAAGTCCAGTTTTTCCGAAATGACGCGCCGACAGAAATCCTCGACGCGTTGCCTCCGCACAACGAAGGTGTCATCACAAAGATTGATCTGGCGCTTTCCCCATCGCATTCGAAGCTCCCGGATTTCATTCATCACATTGTCGAGAGATCGATAGATAACACCTGTTCCCCAGAATGTCGGCGATTCGCAAAAGGCGCAATGATAGGGACAGCCGCGGGAAGTGCTCACATTCACGACGGCATATCTATTCATGTCGATGAGATCGTATGCGGGAATAGGAAGGGTGTCGATGTCGGCGATTCTCTTCCGCGCAGGATTCTCTACGATCGAGTCGCCATTCCTGTACACAACTCCGGCGACGGTGGAAAGATCGCAGTTGTTCTTAAGAAGCTCCAACAGTGTTGCCTCGCCTTCCCCGCAAACGATGCAGTCAACTGCCGGAAAGGTATGGAGGATTTGAGTTGCAACACCCGTTGGGCCTGATCCTCCAAGGATGATCGTTTTTTCTGGATGTCGGGCCTTGTATTCTTCGACAGCCAAGAGCACGACAGGGAGCATTCCTCCCATGACGCTGATCCCGATAATCGGCGATGGCGCCTGATCTTCGATAAAAGATGCAAATCGCGAAGGACGCAATTGGTCGCTCATGTCCCCGCCGGCAAGCTGATAGTCGGCAATGTTCAGAGTGACTCCATGAGACCGAAGCCATGCTGCAAGACTGAGAATTCCGAGCGGTGGAGGCTTCAGCATGCAACCATTACGAAGGCTGGGGACTGCTGGGCCGGTATTAAGAAGTGAGATGGATTCCAAAACTTATATTCCTTTACAGTCGATTGATCGCGCTTCGCACGGGATTACTTTACATAATGGAATTCGACATAGCGTCGGATGGAAGCATCGGTATTGGCGCATGACGGCGTCAGCAGTTCTCTTTTGTCAAAGATGGCTTGCAGCGCACACCCTCCTCCACAAACCAGCGAATAACCGCAATGCGTACAACCCTCGATGTTCATGACCGAGCGGTTGCGCATTTCATCGTACAGAGGAAAGAACTCCAGTTCCGGTACATATCTGCCGGCGGCGAGTTCCGGCATACCGCATGCCTCAATGCAGGAGTAAATGTGTCCATATCCATCCAGGTGAAAACTTTTCCCGACTGCCGCCTCACAGTGGTCGAAGCGTGGAATAAATGCCTTCCCCTCGTGCAACAATCTCTGGAAGTGGTGGACGCTCGACCACCCATCCAGCGACCATCGCTTCAGCTTCGGAAGTTGCGACATCGCTACGAGGACCTGATCGAAGATAATGTCGTGTCGTTCGTCTTCCTGAAACCCTCCGCACGCCCGTTCGTGAACGGGTGCGAGACTCAATTCAACGGTTTCACGATCAATCCAGCCTTGCCGTTCGGCGAGGTCGACAAGATCTGGAAGGCAGTGGATGTTGCGGTCGTCGAGATTTGTTCTAATGCCCATCTTGATACCCGCCTCGATGGCTCTGTTGATATTCTCGACGATCGTATGGAACGTGCCACCGTATGAATTCGTGTGCCGGCGCTGGTTATGGATCTCCTCCGGCCCGTCGATGGTGACTTGAATTCCCGAGGGACGGAAGCGCTCGAATGTGGGAAGATGGGCATCCAATGAGACGCCGTTGGAAATGATCGGTCCGTTGACCCATCCACGTTCAGCCACCTCACGAAAGATTTCTTTAACAAGCCCGACATTTTGCCGAAGAAGCGGTTCCCCTCCAAAGAGAGCCACAACAGGGCGCGAGCGTGTATCGGGGAATCTTTCGCGAATCTGATCCATTGCTTTGAAGAGAGCAGAGAGATGCGATGTATCAATCGACCCGTCGAGAGCTTTTGCAGAGCTTTGAAAACAATAATCGCACGCAAGGTCGCAGCGATATGTCAGTACAATGTAAAAAATCAAAGGCCGGATTTCTCGTTTAAATCGATCGTATCCCGTGTACAGTTGTTGAATCAAATCAAGCTCATCCTGCTCGCTCGAGTAAATATAACCTCGGTCTGACAAGTAAGCGAGAAGTTCTTCGTTTCCTGAAGTTCCGAGCTTCTCTTCTTCCGATAACACGTCGGAATCGACAACGTCAATAGCAGACGTGATCGTATTGTACAATACGATCACGTCCTCATGAATTCTGAATTTTTTAGTATAACGGCTAGTGTACATGCTTCTTATTGCAGGTGAATGAAACTTCCGGCGCAGTCTCATCATTGCATGCGATGACTGCGCGCCCAACCGTTCAGGAACACCGAACCGAGATGCTCTCTCTACCCGAACATGCTAGAGTCATTCGATGTCTTCGAACAGAATTTCTGCCGCTTCGCAGCAATGCATCGTCGATGCATCGATCCTGTTGAGCAAATCCAACCTTTGATCGAGATTAAGCTTGAGCATTGAATCCTCGGTGGAATCAGTTCTCTGAGGAGTATCATCGAATGCCTCAATCTCACTATGCTCGAGAATAGGGAGTCGAGTATGAGGCATCACCTTCTCTCCACCCGGCTCCATCTCGTAGACTCCAAATTTTGCCAACACCTGATAGACTCGCGCCTTGTCAATCCCTGAAAGTTTGACGTAGACAGGATCTCCCTCATCGGTGTACTTCTTGATCACGATTCCAGCTCCCATGGCAGTCTCCGTTAAATTGTGGATGAAAAAATAGTGGTTTATCACCGGTGTACAACTGCTGAAAAAATAAATTTCTTTGGGTTACAATGATAAATTATAATACGTATTTTTTACATGCCGTTTAATCAGTTTTGCTTTTGTGTCAAGCGGGACAACGGCAATTACAAGGTTCAATCGTTCAGCTGTTTTGATCAATATCTCTGCCTGTTCTTTGCTCAACTGACATATCAGGAAAGTCTTCGTGATAACACGATATGTCTGCTCGGCAAGCAGAACAAACTGTATCACATGGGCATCCGTAGCAAGATCACCCAAAGCAAGCTGGTCTAAGCAAACGAAACATGAGACTGGCGAATCTATCAGGACTTCTTGATTCATCATTCCAGAGAACTCTACAGCAAAGATGCCTTTGGTGTCAGTCTGAAGGAAACGGTGTACGCACTGGATTTAACCACCATCGATCTCTGTCTTGCGCTGTTTCTATGAACCAAGTTCAGAACACACAATGGTGCGGTTAATATGCATACTTTGAAATACTTACAAGGTAACATCCCGTCCTTTGTCGCCATTACTGATGGCAAGGTTCATGATGTAAATATGCTTGATGTGCTCATCATTGAAGAGGGTTCTTATTCTGAGCATCAGTGTATTTGAACAAGTCAATATTATAAGTTAGTTACCAATTCTGTCTGTACAATTACAGAGGTCTATACCTATGACTAATTGAATTTATTTGACTGATAATTGTGAGGTAGTTCTGGCTTATATGAAAAAGCCTCTAGAGCAACTCAATGATGTCTCTATCGTCCTGCTCTTCCGGGAGCGTCCCCGGGTAGTATGATATTACGAGTCTTTTATTGCCGGACTCGAAGTCTTCTGGGCGACACACACCCGTCGAAACTAAAACGTCCTTCCAGACCAGCCATTGCTCCTCGTTAAGATCGAGTACTTTAAAATTTTCCGACTGTTCTGCATTGCGTATTTTCAGTTGATACATCGGTTAGCTATCTCCTCGGTAGCGTGCATATAAATTACTATTTAAATTTATTACTTTAGTCTCAGTTCTGCAAGAGCTTTGGAGTATTGTCTGTTTTTTCTTAGTTAAAAAATTGTTTCCAATGTGTTGTTTCCATTAACCTTGTTTTCACTAAGTTGAGCGAGTCTGGATAAAAAAAACTCCATACTGAGCAGATAAAGTGTTACCCTATAATAGGTAATTGATTGGTAATTTATCATCGATTTTTTTACGAAACAAAGCTTTGGGGAATACATCTCATAGAGATTCAATAAAAAAAGTTTTAGCCCTCAGGCTTGGGGATTTTTAGTCTTGATCAGACCAAATCGCTCAATTAAGGTTTTCATTTGTTCCGTTTGGTGACAACATCGCATCGTTCTATTTTGATTTCCATCGCACATGCGGTCATTGTTTTCAAACCTTTTACGAGTCGTTGGGGTGAATGGGAACAACATGATGATTAGGGATACAGTATTGAATACAGTTTTTTGCGAGAGGATAATTACCAACCAATTTATGGATTGGAAATATGAAGACAAACGGAAATGATTCCGGATCATTCGATGAGCAACACACACCGGATGCGTATAGCTCGATTGACGGGAAGTACTTTTCCCTCTCTGAGAAAAGACAAAGAACGCTCGGGCGCACAGGGCTCCGAATCAACGAGATAGGATTCGGCTGCTGTGCGATCGGAGGCGGTTTGCATGGGACTTTGGAATACGGCCCAACCAATGACGACGATTCGTTAGCTGCGTTGCAGAAAGCTCTCGAACTTGGATGTACGTTTTTCGATACAGCCGATGTCTACGGCAATGGTCATTCGGAACATTTGCTTGGCAGCATTGTACGCGGGTCTGTTCGCAGCAAGGTCATAGTCGCTACAAAAGTCGGATATGTTCCTGGCAACAACACCCAGGATTTCAGCGGCAGACACCTGCAACAGGCGCTGGAAGGAAGCCTTCTCAGGCTGAACACGGAGTACGTCGACATTCTCCAATTACACAATCCACCTCCGGAAATCTTGGGAGATTCGGAATTAATAAACACTGTCGACTCAATCAAACGCAGCGGGAAAGCAAGACATGTTGGAGTGTCCGTCCTCCATCATACGCACATTTCTGCTTGCCTCGATGCGGGTTGGGTGGAAACCGTGCAGGTACGGTACAACCTGCTCGACCTCGATTCGAAGTTTTCTCTTCACAAGGCGGCCGAAGCGGGATTGGGAGTGATCGCTCGCGAGCCTCTTGCGAACGGTTGCCTTTGTGGCATAAGGGGACCGGATTCCGTCTTTGGTTTCAATGATTTTCGCAGCATATGGTCGAGGCAGCATCTGCTGGAATTGCATGATCAAGTGGAGCAAATTAAAAAAAACGTGCCAGCGGGACAATCTTTTGCGAGGCATGCCATCTCATCAGTGCTGGAAGAATCCGCTTTATCTGTTGCCATCGTCGGGTGCAAAACAGTGGAACACGTACGAGAAAACTTCGGCGACGCATCCTGGGTCGGCGGCATTTGATATTATTCCAGCTTCGTTCAATCAATGAGTAATTGCGTCATCGCCAAAACCCACATTGAGTTGCTAAATTGTATCTTTAAAAAAACGAAGTTCATTAGCGAGATCACTTGGTGATGCAATAAAAACTTAAATTTTTCTTTTCATATTCTTACAGGATTTGATCTCGTTAATAGAAATGGCGCAGGGATGAATTGTGTGCTGCATTTGAAGTTAAAACTGGACAGTTTTAACTTCAAGTTTTCAGGGAATTGAGTCAATCCCGGACGGTTAGGGTTCTTAAGCGAAGGTCATATTAGATAAATACACCGCCGGACGCTTCAATACGCTGGGCATTGACCCATCGGCAGTCGTCAGAAACAAGGGTTGTAATGAGATCGCCAATGTCGTCCGGAAGGCCAACACGCCCCAATGCCGTTCCAGAAGCAATCAATGAATTAACCTGTTTGTTGTCACGGATAGTGCCACCGCCTACATCGGTTTCTATTGTTCCCGCTGCCAGAACATTAACCGAGATTCCCCGGTGACCAAGCTCTTTGGCAAGGTATCTGGTCAGCACTTCAATGGCGCTTTTCATAGACGCATACACGGAATATCCCGGGAAAGCAAATCGGGCAAGGCCGGAAGAAACATTGAGTATGCGTCCTCCATCTGCCATCAGTGGCACAAGTGCCTGGGTCAGGAAGAAAACGCTTTTCAAGTGAACATTCATAAGAGCATCAAACTGAGCTTCGGTCACATCAAAGATAGCAGCATGGATGCCCATTCCTGCATTGTTGATAAGGATGTCAAAGCGCTCTGAGTCCCATTGCGCAAGAGTATCCTGCACCTGAGTAATGAAGGCAGGAATTCCTAAAACAGAGCTGGCATCAAGATGCAGTGCAGTTGCTCGTTCACCCAGCTTGGTAATATTGGAAACGACCTCATCGGCGCAGCCTTATTCTGTTTATAGGTGATAATCAGATCGGTGTTGCGGGTGGCGTTTCAGGTCGACATTTGCATAAATTGGCAACTCGATGAAAATTGATCATTTTATGTGTTAAGACAAACTCAATAAGTCCATTCCATACGATAAAAATCCTTACATTAGTATACATTCAGAATATATTTCAAAGTATAGAAAGGCAGTTTTGTGCCTCAGTTGGGCGCCAATTGGCATTAGAAGAACTTTAACTGATTGTTTCGTATATAAATACTCAAGCTAAATCTTTATTCCTGTCCCCCCATGGCAATAAAGCAACACAGCTTCAATCTAGCTACCCCTTCTGAGCTACGCTCATTTGCCGAAGAGCGGCTTGGACAAAAATACCTCAGCACTGGCCTCTCAGCACTCAGCATTACCTCATCACCAGAAGAAATGCTCAGGCTTGTCCATGAGCTCCAAGTTCATCAGATCGAGCTTGAAATGCAGCAGGAAGAGCTATCTCACATCAGTAACGAGCTGGAAGAACGTCTCGGCATGTACACTGAGCTCTATGACTTTGCTCCAGTTGGTTATTTGACTTTAGGTAGGAACAGTAAGATCCTGCAGGCAAACCTGACTGCCACCAAACTACTTGGAGTTGATCGTTCTGGATTATTAGGCATGCAGTTTAAGCAATTCGTAGTTCCCCAGGATTATCGGGTCATTGATACCCTGCTCGAAACAGTGTTCTCTAAGAAAGCACCTGGTAACTGCGATGTGGAGCTTTTGTTAGATGCATCTCAACATTCCTCGTTATTTCACGATCAGTCTGGTTGCATTATTCGCATTGAAGCTGCTGTAAGTGATACTGAAGAGGCATGCAGGGTTATTCTCTCGGATATTACGGATCAGAAACGTAAAGAGACAGATATCATTGAAAGTAAAAAAAGGTTTAGCCAAGCACTTGAAGTTGCTTCTGCTGCTGTATGGGAGTGGAACTTGAAAACCAATGAGCTGATCTGGTCAGACGAGTTATGGCATTTGTCCGGTTTGAAAAGAAGCGATGAAAAACCATCGTTCAAACTATGGGAAGATTCCATTCATCCTGATGACCGGAAGTTAGCAATCCAATCCGTTTCAGAAGCTGTGAAAAATGAAACAGAGCTGGATTTCGAGTATCGCGTCTATTACCCCGACGGTTCTGTTCACTGGATTATGTCCCGAGCCAGGCCTTTATACAACGAAAAAGGAGATGTTGGTCGTTATATCGGTACGGTTATCGACATCACTGAACGAAAGCAGACTGAAGAAGCACTCAAGAAACAAAAAGAACACTTCAAGACGCTTTTTGATAACCACACCTCCATTATGCTGGTTATCGATCCCGTTACGCGCAATATTATTGATGCCAACGATGCAGCTGCAGAGTTTTATGGTTGGTCGATTGAAGAACTTCAATTGATGCAGGCTGAACAAATCTCCATATCATCATTTGATAACCTGCTTGATGATATAACGAAAATCAGGACATCGGAACTCAACAAAATTATAAGAAAGCACAAGAGGGCTGATGGCTCAATCCGTGATGTAGAGATAACAATCAACCTGATTGTTATTGAAAAGAAAGAACTTTTTTATGCCGTCATTAATGACATCACTGAACGGAAGCAGGCCGAGCAGGCATTGCGTGAAAGCGAAAGGATGTTCCGTTCCATTACTGAACAAATTTCTGAGGTGGTTTTTGTTAACAACTCCATTGGAGAGATAACCTATGTATCACCAGTAGTTGAAAAAATTACCGGGTATAAGCCGGATGAGTTACTTGGTCATTTTTTTTCCGAATACATGGCGGAAGAGGAAATTCCAAGAGCGATTGCAATGTACACTGATGCCATGTCGCGTCAATTGACCAATCAGGTTCTTGAGTTTTTGTATAGGAAAAAAAACGGTTCACTTTTTCCCGCAGAAATTCATTCGCAATATTTTAATGACAACGGTTCTTCCGGAGTGATCGGCTTGCTCCGTGATATTAGTGAGCGTAAACTAATTGAAAATCAACTTGTAAAACTCAGTACGGCAGTGGAGCAAAGTCCTGCTGTTGTTGTTATTACCGATCCCCTCGGCAATGTGGAATATGTCAACCCGGCGTTTACCGAGCTTACAGGCTACTCGATAGAAGAAACGAAAGGCAAAAATCCACGGATTCTTCAATCAGGTCTGATGTCAAAATCAGTGTATGAAGAACTCTGGAAAACTATTCTTTCAGGAGGCATTTGGCGAGGAGAGTTCCACAACAAAAAGAAAAATGGTGAACTCTTCTGGGAAACAGCAGTTATCTCAGCTGTAATTGATAAAAATGGTGTAATAACCAATCTTGTGGCAGTTAAGGAGGATATTACTGGACAGAAAACATATTTGGCTGAACTGATTGCAGCGAAAGAAAAAGCAGAAGAGAGCGACCGCCTGAAATCAGCGTTTCTTGCTAATATCAGCCACGAAATACGCACTCCGATGAATGGCATTCTTGGCTTTACGGAACTCTTGAAAGAGCCTCATCTCTCCGGGGAGGAACAGGCCGAGTTTATTGATCTCATTCAGCAAAGCGGGCATCGAATGTTGAACCTCATTAATGACCTTATCGATATCTCCCGTATTGATGCCGAAGAGACAAAAGTGGAAATCAGTGAAACACCGCTCAACAAGCTTGTGCACGACATTCACGCATTTTTCAAGCTTAACGCTCTGTCTAAAGGATTGCATTTGACTTATAACAAAGGGCTTTCTGACAGCGAAAGCATTATCAATACCGACAGCGGAAAGTTGACCCAGATTTTGATAAATCTTGTCAACAATGCCATTAAATTCACAATGAAGGGCGGCATTGATTTCGGCTATATGAAAAAGGATGACCATATTGAATTTTATGTTATCGATACAGGCATCGGCATTCCTGTTTCCATGAAAGAAAAAGTTTTTGATAGGTTCCGCCAGGTAGACAACACTTTAACCAGAGGCTACGAAGGGGCAGGGCTCGGATTGAGCATTACAAAAGCCTTCGTTACCATGCTTGGCGGCACAATCCGGGTTAATTCAATCGATGGGACTGGCACTACCTTTTCATTCGCACTTCCTTATAACCCAGTCAATGCACCAAAAGGCTCTTCTCCTGCTTTGCACGACGCCAAAGCTCCAAAAACACTTCCGCATCTCTGCATTCTAATTGTCGAAGACGATGAGGCAAGCACCTTACTGCTTAACAGCTACCTGAAATGCGAAGACTTTACCATACTTTGTGCCGTAAACGGCTGGGAGGCAGTTGTACTCGTTCAGCATCATCCTGAGATCAACCTGGTGCTTATGGACATTAAAATGCCGATAATGAACGGATTTGAGGCCACACGACTTATCAAACAGCAGCGGCCAGACCTGCCCGTTATCGCTCAGTCGGCATTTACCTCAAAAGAGGACAAAGAAAAAGCCAAAGAGGCAGGGTGCGATGCTTTCATCATCAAACCCATCATCAAGGCCGAACTCATCAATCTTATAAACGAACTCCTCGGAGCAAGTTTCTAAATGAGAGGCAAAAACGGAAAGCTTTTTACGGAGTAATGCTCTGTGGCTTAATGATATAAATGGATTCCGCCTGCTTTTTTATTGCTGATAGCACTAAAGGGCAATCTCTATTTTCAATACTTTTAACAATAAGAGATGAAGCAAAAAAATCCGGTTTGATATCAGCATTATAGGTAAGGAATGTTCCTTGTCTTTTTGGGTACTCAACAAGAATCCATTCGCCTTGATAGACCTTGAAATCACCAGCGATTTGTTTGAAATTAAGG
>CAIVCU010000462.1 GCA_903904495.1 uncultured Chlorobiaceae bacterium | reverse complement strand
TTGGCTTCGGAATACTGCGCGTCATCCGAGCCGGTCAGACTCCCTTCGGTGCAGGCACGCAGCTCCGACTGAAAGTCACGAATGTCGGCATCGAGGTTTATTTGTGCTTCGAGGGTGATATATCGGCCAGGATTGAAGTCGATTTGCGTAAGCGATTCATTGAGCCGGGTAATGCGCTCCTTAATGGTCTCCCGCTCGCGGGCAAGTTGTGATTGAAAATTGGCAACCTCACGGATGGTATTCTCGTTGAGCAGCTCCTTGAACCGTCCCTCAAAGCGCGGCAGATCATCAGCATGGAGTTGTTCAAACATCGAACGATATTCCGGTCCGGCAGCAATGTTGACATCCACCTCCCGGGTTTCCAGTTTCCACTCCTCCTTGTATTCGGTCATCGCCCTTATGATCTTTTCGCTCAGTCGGGAGAGCTTCCTGTCCTCGACGTCAATCTTTGCCTGCAGCCAGTCACGCATCTCACGCTCGCGATTGTCACATGATTCAACCGTCAGAGACTGTTCGCCGAGAGCCTGCCCACGCATGGATTCAAGCATGGCGAAACGCGTGGCAGGTTCTGGTCCCGCCTCAGCCAGAAGTGTAAGCGCCTGTTGCTGCGATTCCTTGATGATGCTGATCTTATGCTCGATCTTTGAGCGCTTATCCTTCCGATCGTCAAGTAGCCGCTCCGTTTCATGAAGTTCCTTTTCCAAGGCGGCAAGTTGGGCAGTCAGGGTTTGTAGAAGGTTTGAGGTTGCCTCGAGATCACGTTTTTCCTTTTCCAGTCTCGATATGTCAACGGCCAGAGGCTGCCAGTCGAGATCTCGGAAATCCGGATATTCGTCAAGCTTCGAGAGTATCGTCAGGCGCTCTTTGAGTGTTGTCTGCTCTTGCTGCAGCTTGCTTATGCGAAGAGCGAATTCCGCAAGTTCTTTTTTCTGTCGTTGGGCTTTCTCTTCCAGTGCCGCGATTTTCTGGGCATTGCTCCATCCCAGCACGTAGCGGCTGCGGTCGTCTAGCCGGTGGCGGTCATCCTTTTCGTGGCGTTCACCCGGTGACTTGATCTGGCCGGCCAGGGTTATGGCTTTTTTCTCCCTCCGGAACTCTTCCTGGCTCATACAGCAAACCAGATCAAAACGCCAGGCGACTTCATGTTCCAGCCAGTCAAAATAGGGGGAATCAGCTTTAATGGAGAGCTTGTGCAAGAGAGAAGCCTGATGATCGGGCATCTGTTCACTGCGAGAGCGCTGGCGCATCCGAAAATAGACCAGACGACCTTTCAGATTGGTTCGCTCCACCCATTCCGCCACCTTCAGATAGTGATGGTCCGGCACCATCAGCGAAAGGCCGAAGTTGCGGAGCACTCGTTCAATGGCACCTTCCCAGACCTGATCTTCCTCACGAACCTGAAGCAGCTCACCGGCAAACGGCATCTCATCTTCCACGATATTCAGTGCCTGACAGAGCGAGCGCCGCATGGCAACCTGTTTTTCGTCGATATTGCTCATGCGGGCTTTCAAACCCTGGATCTCGGTTGTCAGTTGTTCATGCTCATGACGTCCCTGGGTGAAGAGGACGCCCGCCTCGTTGAGATCGTTTTGAACCCTTGCTTCCGCTTCAGCAGATGCCTCGTGCATGGCTGAGTGCCCGCTGCGCTGAAGATGAAACTCCTCAGCGTTGGTCGCAGGATGCTCACCAAGCAAACGTGCAAGTTCCCCATATCGGCTGGCTTTCTGATTGCGTCGTTCAAGATCTTCCTGTTTCTGCCGAATCTCTGCATCAATACCCTCGATACGGTCACCGCCGTTTTCGGCGATGGTCCGGCGCAGCTCACGATCACGACCCTGTTGGGTGCGGCGCTCTCCTTCCAGTCGTTCGATGGTGATATGGTGACGGCTCAACTCTTCTTCCAGCGAAGAAAGACGTTTTTCCAGTAATTCCAGCTTGAGAGATGCAAACCAGGGACGCAGGGAATCGCGCGAGGCCCGCAACGTTTCCGCTGTTCTCGCCATACTCTGGTGATTGTCGCAATCAGCCACCAGAGGCCCCAGCATCTCTATCTGCCGCTTCGCCTTGAGGACAGCTTCGTGTGCCCGGTTGAGATCTTCGAAATGCTGGATAAGGGCGGCAATGCGCGCATCAACCGTGAAGGGCTCAAGCATGTGAAGGCGCACGAAATCGGTCAGGTTCCCCACCGATTTGAGCGACACGGTTTGATGAAATAGCTCCAGTGCCTGCTCATTTTCGATGCCGAAGCGCCGTCTGAACCAGGCACCGTAAGGCGGAAAGCTTTCGAACAACTCAACTCCCTCCCCGCGCAGGCGCTTGCGCAGAGCCCCGATTTCAGTGCCGAAAGCAGAAAAATCGGTTGCGATGGAGAGATCGCCCTCATAAGCAGCATAAAGACGGGCTGGCTGTGTGGTATCCTTCATCCAGAAGAGTTGTGCCAAAGTCACGGTCTTATCGTAACCGACGTTATGAAAGACCCCGAGAATTACCGAATAACCATTGAGATCGCGCAGAGCGACCGGTTTTGCCCCGCCACCGAGGCTTTCCTGGCGCTCCGACTTGTAATAGCCCAGCACATAAGAGCGCAGCGTGCGTTCACGATTATCGGCCCCTGCCGCCTTGTTATAGGCAATACGCTGGCTTGGCACCAGTAAAGTGGTCACAGCATCGACCAGCGTTGATTTCCCGGAACCTATATCCCCTGTGAGAAGTCCATTTTTTCCGCCCAATCGCAACGTCCAGACCCGTCCATCGAAGGTACCCCAGTTGAAAACCTCAAGACGCTGCAGACGAAAGCCAGCCAGACGGTCATCACCAATAAATCCAAATTCAAGTGCCTCACTCATCATTTTTCTCCATCGATTGTGCAGGTCGCTGCAGGTATTCGTTGAGGCGTTGATCAAAATCGGCCAGCCACTGGGCGTCGATAAACGCCTTGATAATCCGGCGGACTTCAATCATCTGCCTTTCTCCCCTCAAACGGCGGATAAAACCAAGCTCGGCGATTTTATTCAACGTGGCATCGACCTGGTCGATCAACCGGACCTCATTGCTGGCGGCGGGGAGGAAAATCCGGATCAGTTCAACGACCTCATCCCGTGAAAGAATCAGGCGTGTATCTCCGGCACCGGCATCAAATTCAGCAAGTTTTTTGCGCAGCAGAGCCAAAAGCAGGCTGACCGGGTAACTGAGTTGTCTTCTTGCCATAAGGCGGGGCGTGGTGTTTGTGCCTTCTGCTCCGGTTTCAGACTGAGAACGCAAAAAAGCGTAACCTTCTGCCTCATCAACAATCAATTCCAGACCAAGCACCGCCACATAATCCCGAACACCAGCCAGATGGTTGAGTAACGCGCTCCATAATGCCGGGCTATCCTCCTCGTAGATCACGCCTTTCAAAAGGGGAATCACGACCGTGGCGAGTTCCTGAGCCGGATACAACGGACGGGAACTATCAATCTCTGTATGGTTCATCATCAGTTTCTTAATAAAATAATACGCGGCAAGGTGGCCTTCCGGGTTATCCCCGTCACGCTCTGCCAGCTTACCTCTTCCTCTGCCCCTTCATCCACCGCCGTCCGGGGCCACTCCCCGGCAAGTTGCAGATAGGCAACCAGCTCGGCCAACCCGTTACGCAGCGGATGACGTTCAACTACCTCCCCGATGGTAATCTGGCTGTGCATCTGCAGTTCCATGCGGATGTTTCGCAACAACTCGGCCCGGTCGACAACAATCTGGGCGTATAGAACTGCTGTATCTATTTCCGCATCACCTTCATCCAGAGCGATACCGGCAATCAATGGCTTGAATGGGGGCCGATAAAGAGCTCTTTCAAGAGGCAGTTCGATAACCGCTGTGGAGCCGTCAAGTGGCATGAACCCCCCTGAAGGGAGATCGTCGCGCAAATCAAGGGCATGGGTTTCGACTTCATGCAGAATATCCATGATGCGGCGATTCTCAAGCCAGGCCTTGTCATCAAGAAACCTGCGCAACTGTTCAGAGAGTCGGGCCACAGTCCGCTGGGTATGTTCTCCGGCCTCCAGCCAGTCATAGTGAACCCGTCGCAGACGGCTATCAGGGCGCATCGAAACGATCGGCGGCAAGGCCAGCACCTCTTCCAGAAGCAGGCTCAACTCCTCCTGGCGGGATTGCGACATGAGAAAATCCCAGAATGCCCGGAAACTCTTTCCCTGATCCGAATCGGCGATAGCATCACGTTCACCCATAATCTCTTCGAGCAGCGCTCCCTTGGCTCCCTCCCAGAGTGCGATGCGTTCACGAACCCGGCGATCGAGCTTGCGGAAGTTCTGTTCCACCTCGCGAAAATCGGTCAACAATTCACGTGCCAGTTGCAGAAACTGCTGGAACCGATCCTTAAGGCCGGTATCATCCAGAAGCGATATCTCTCCGGCAAGAATGCGGGCAATTTCTGCATCAATATCGTCACGGCGCTTTTGCAGTTCCGCAATCCGGACTTCAGGATCGGTCTGGCTTCCCATACTCATTTGACGCAACAGTTCAAACAATGTCAGAAGTCGCGATTCAGTACCGACAAAAGCACGTTCAGTCAACCCCTCCAGCCAGGCCAGCGCCTTTTCAGTTGCCGCAGTCAAGTCAAAGTGAGGTTCATCCGTACCGTCCGGATAGAATTTACGCAGCCACCCCTTCTCGTTATCGGCCCACTCATTCAGATAGTTTTGCGCTGTACCCGGAAACTGGTCACCCCCCAGTTGTTGTCGCAAGGCGAACAGTTCATCTTCCAGTGCCTCAACCAGATCAGCCTGAGAAAGTATCCGCACATTGGGAACAATAAACACCCGATGCAGAAACCCGGCCACCAGCGGCGCATGCTGGGCGCACAAAAGTCGCCAGGCAGGGTGGTTCTGACGGAGCAGGTTCAGGGTAGTGTAGTCGAGAGCCATAAAGGTCGTCAGCAGCTGCTAATCATTGATTCGGTAGTAAAAAACGCCGCTGAAAGCGGTATGTATTCGAGGCTGAAGTTAAGGATTATTTATCCGGTTTTGTTCGATTGCTGTTATCTCGTCTTTCCTTCTTTCATCAGCCTTATTTCGATCTCTCCTATTTGTCATCTCGACTACAAGGAGAGATCTCATCTTGCCAAAGCTGTAAATTGTGGTGTTGTAGCCGGTCTGAACCCGGTAGCCGATGGCTCAATAGTTGTTTCCTCAAGGTTCAACCCTGTAATTTGCAGGGTTCTGAACGGCGAGTGTCGAACCAGTTCATAATCATGGGTGCCGATAAGGACGATGATGCCCTTTTGATTAATCCGCTTCAGATATTCCAGAATTTCCAGCGAGGTATCAGGGTCGAGGTTTCCAGTTGGTTCATCAGCCAGAATAACCAAGGGTTCACGGACAAGTGCTCTTGCAATTGAAATTCTCTGCTGCTCCCCGCCCGACAAGCTGAGAGGCATTACTTTGGCCGAATGTTCAAGACCGACACTCGCAAGTGCGTGCATCACCTTATCCTTGATGAGCTTCTCCTTGGTACCGGTTACCTGCAGCACAAAAGCAAGATTATTATACACGTTGCGGTCTTCGAGCAGACGGAAGTCCTGGAAGACAATCCCAAGCTTTCGGCGCAGGAGCGGAATCTGCCGTTTTTTAATGGTGCGGGAGCTGTATCCTGCAATCCGGATTTCCCCTTTTTTCGGCCGGATATCCATGTAGAGCGACTTAAGCAGTGTCGTTTTACCGCTTCCGCTTTTACCGACAATATAGACAAGCTCTCCAGGCTGAATGGTCAGGTTCAGATTTTGGAAAACCGGTTTTTTATTCAGTTCAAGGTCAACATTGATAAATGAGATCATGATAAAGGCACAGTTTGATTTCTGTTTTGGGCTATCTGTATGGCAAGCAGCGTAGCCTCATAAAAACTGCGTTCAGATGCGATTCCTTTTCCGGCAATATCAAAACCAGTTCCGTGATCGGGTGATGTTCGCACAATTGGAAGACCCAGTGTTACGTTTACACCGGTTTCAAAGGCAAGGACTTTGAATGGCAGCAGGCCTTGATCGTGATACATCGCAACAACAATATCATAGTTTTTATAGCTTCCTGCTCCGAAAAAACCATCAGCAGGGAAAGGTCCTTCAATCTGGAGACTGTTTGACAGCCTTTCGATGCAAGGCTGAATTATCTCCTGTTCTTCTTTTCCCATTACTCCGCCATCTGAAGCATGTGGATTGAGACCGAGCACCGCAATGCGTGGATCGACTATCCCAAAATCGGTTTTAAGGGAGTGAGCAAGTGTCGAAAAAAAAGTGTCAAGATCCATCTTGCGGATCAAATCCGGAATCTTTTCTAGCGGTTCATGAATGGTGGCAAGGGCAACCTTGAGGTTCAGTTCGGGGTCAAAGAACATCATGGTAGGAGACGCAACCCCGAACATCCTGCCGAGTAACCCTGTATGGCCTGTATCGGTATATCCTGCAATTGCAATAGCTTCCTTGTGGATCGGTGCGGTAACAAGTGCATCGCATTCTCCCTCTCGGCAGAGTTCAGCCGCAGCTATGATCGACTTTATAGCTATTTGTCCGGCTTGTGCCGAGATAGTCCCGGGTATTATAGAGTCAACTTCATCGATATTAAGCACTCGAAGAACCCCGGAACTTACATCATCCATCTTCGTGATTGAAGAGGCTTTGTCAACCAATTCCAGTTTCACCGGCAGATCAAGCACATCTCTATAAAAGTCCATCACGGTAAACGATCCGGCAACAAGAAATGAATGTCGGGAAGGCTCAAGCTTTAGAAAGCTTTTCAGAATGATTTCCGGCCCGATGCCGTGAGGATCACCGGCAGACCAGACAATGCGCATGGTTACAGTCGTTTGTATGCATTGACAATTTTCTCGTCAGTTTTAATTCCTTTCAGCGCCAGCATGAAGAGTACGGGTTCAGGAAGAAGTATATAAAAACCTGCTTCAGGTCTGTGCGTTACTGCGGTACCGATTCCCTGAAAATACTGGTTCAAAAAATGTGCTGCCGTAAGGCCGGAAAAAAGATCACCGAGAAAGAGAAGTATGGCAAGCAGAATGACTTTGCTCTGAAGGGCGCGGTTTTTAAAGAGAAAAATAGCTGCAAGCGAAAACAGAGCCGTCAGTGGCGAAAATACTCCTGCAGCAAAACAGCTTTCCGTGACATACATAATGCCGGAAGTGCTGAAAGATGCAAAATCGGCAATGAAAAAAATCTTTCCGGCACTGAAGCTCCAGAAAGGTAAAAACATACTTCCTAAAGCAAGCAATCCGGCAAGGAACAGGTAAAAATTCTGAATTCTGGCTATCATGTTTTCAGATAGTTAAAAGTCATTAAAATAAGTAGCAACAATATACATAATCAGCAGAAAAGAGTCCTGACGGAAAAAGAAGATCTCATGATTGCTTTGCAGCCAGACTGATATGAGCACCCCCTCCCCGTTTCGGGGGAGGGGGTGCTCAAAGTGATCTTGAGAGCGGGAAACAGGGTGACACCGACGTCTGTATTACATATTCAACAGCTCATCATCAAACTGGAAAAGCAGGGTTGAAAGGTATCGTTCTCCTGTATCAGGCAGGATGACAACAATACGTTTTCCAGCGTTCTCTTCCTGCAGTGCAAGCTGCAGAGCAGCATAAACGGCCGCTCCTGAAGAGATTCCGACAATAAGTCCCTCACTCCTCGCCAGTTCCCGGCTGGTGCGCATGGCATCTTCATTTTTTACGAGTATGATGTCATCAATTATTTCAGTGTTCAGAATTTCAGGAATAAATCCGGCTCCGATACCCTGAATTTTATGGGGGCCTGATTTCCCTCCTGAAATAACCGGAGAATCGAACGGTTCAACAGCAACGATGGTTACTTCAGGGTTCCGCTGTTTGAGCACCTCGCCTACACCGGTAATCGTACCGCCGGTACCTACTCCGCAGACAAAGATATCTACGTTTCCATCGGTATCTTTCCATATCTCTTCTGCAGTTGTCGTTCGATGGATTTCGGGATTTGCAGGGTTTTTAAACTGTTGCGGAATAAATGAATTTATATTTTCCGCATGGAGTGCATCAGCTTTTTTAATTGCTCCGGACATTCCCTCCGACCCGGCAGTCAACACCAACTCAGCACCAAGCGCTTTGAGCAGG
>CAIVCU010000461.1 GCA_903904495.1 uncultured Chlorobiaceae bacterium | reverse complement strand
GCATGTCAATTGCATGATAAATGTTGCGTTTCAACTTGCTATCCCGCCCATGATACATATATTATTTTATATATTTATATTAAATAATGGCAAAATATCACATTTTTTATGTGAATTTATATATATTCATATATAAACAATCTAATCAGGTGCAAGTAGACCATTTGCTTTGCTGAACTCATGATCAACAGGAGAAAAAAATGCTCGAAACTATCGTAGTGATTTTACTTGTCCTCTGGCTTTTGGGTCTTGTTACCTCATACACTATGGGAGGACTTATTCATGGCCTTCTGGTTATCGCAATCGTGATTATTCTGATTCGCGTTATTCAAGGACGACGTATTTAACAACGTTGAAAGAGTATCCAACAGTCCACGATGCTTAACGACTACCCGATGATTTTATATGTTATCAATCTACAACCATGTTAAAGAGGAGAGCAACGATGAAAAAATACATTTGGCTTGTCGCTGGAATCACAGGAATGCTTCTTAGCAGCCCGACTGCATATGCTCACGTAGAAGTCTGCATGAGTTCATCAGGACACAGACCGACTTTTATCATTGACACACGACCGGATTTTATTGAACTGCCGGATCAGGGCTTTTCAGTTTCCATTGGAAGCCCTTATGATATTATCACCTATGACAACTGGTACTATATAAACCAGAACGGCTCCTGGTACCGCTCTTCTGACTACCGTGGTCCCTGGGTTGATATAAATGAGAACGCTCTTCCCTCGAAGATAAGAAGACATCGTCTTGAGGATATAAGGAGATATCGGGATACGGAGTACCGCAACAATGAAAACCGGAGAAAAGTGGACCAGCAACGCAGCGATGAAAACAACAGAAGAAATCTGAACCAGCAGCGAAGCGATGAAAACAACAGGAGAAACCTGGATCAACAGCGCAGCGATGAAAACAACAAGAGAAACCTTGATCAGCAACGCACTGATGAAAACAACAGGAGACTTCTGGATCAGCAACGAAGTGATGAAAACCGTAACCGATAACACTTTTTAACCATGAATATGGACGTAACGACCAATTGAATCATAAAATGGAGATTGTATGATCAAGCAAAAAAGAACATCGCTGGATTTAATGGATGATATATACAGTCTTGCCCATTGGCTGACCGGTTCTGAGACGAAAGCTACTGAACTGGTAAACAGGACCTTTCTGAATGTTGATCATCTATGTTCTGCAACTGAGGTATTCGTAACATTCAGATCCTGTTATCTGGAGAGTATTGATCAGGATGATGTACAGAGTCTGCCCGAAACTCCATGCTTTTCAAAGGAAACCCCTGAGACCGCACTGTTTCATCAGGACGCAGATATACGTTTATCAGTCCTGCTGTCAGCAATTTCCGGTCTCAAACACCGGGCCATTTCCAGAATACTCGGCAAACCGCTTACCACCATAAGAGTATGGTTATCCGAGGGAAGGAAATCGCTGGTACATGGCGATCGGTTTGAGTGCCTCTTTTTGAATGGTGGTTGTTACAGAAGGAGAGAAGTGTCATAAAAAAACTTCGTATTGCCCAGATTGCTCCGTTAGTGGAACGGGGGTGCCGCGAAAAAAATACGGAGGAACAGAACAGGTTGCCTACCATCTGACTGAAGGACTGAAGGAGGAAACCGGCTGGTCGCCCCTACCAGAGAGAGCCATCGTCTGGGAAAAAAGGCTCATATACCGATAATGGTCAATATGATGATGTTGTGCAACCCATTTCCGTTGATTCGAAGGCAGATACGGAACAATGGCTATGTGATGACTGTTTGATTGACAATATTCGAAATCAGAAGATTATTTTTTCATCTTTTCAAATGAGCGCACCATGGGTACATACCAAATAGCTGTTATCATTGGCAGTCTTCGCAAAGATTCATTAAACCGCAGGCTCGCTACAGCCCTTGAAAAGCTGGAACATCCAGAGTTATCATTCAAGCAGTTACAAATCGGTGACCTGCCGCTTTATAATCAGGATAATGATGATAACCAGGCAGAATCAGTCAAACGGTTTAAACTTGAAATCATCTCCGCCGATGGGCTTCTGTTTGTTACACCTGAATACAACCGTTCTATACCCGGTGTACTCAAGAACGCTATCGACCATGGCTCGCGTCCCCGTGGACACAACTCCTGGGAGGGGAAACCGGCCGGTGTTGTGGGGGTTTCGCCCAGCGCGAACGGCACAGCTTTGGCACAGCAGCATTTGCGAAATATTCTTGTTTGTCTTGACGCGCCAACACTAGCCCAACCAGAAGTATTCATCCAGTTAAAGGATGGACTGTTTGATGAGTCCGGCAACATTGGTATGAACAGTAAACCATTCCTCCAGAGCTGGATGAACAAGTATCTCTCCTGGGTGAAAAAGTTTGCTGTATAACAGGGTGATCAAAAAAGGAATGGAGGCAGCCGGGATCAGTTTTTTTTACTGTCAAAAATAAGAAGAAATCCTCCAATCGCTATTGCACCAATGCCAGCCCAGATCGGAATATTCACCTCTGCTTTTCTTGTATCGATAGTTCAATGGGCCCTAACTTGACTTCATCGGTCTTTTTGGTATAGCTGAAGCTTCCATATGCCAACCCCACAGCACCAGCCAACATCAACATGATTGAAATAATCCTGATTGTGTTCATGTAACTTTCATGATTTAAAACTCTTCTTTACACGACTCTCCGCGTCTCATAAAAGAAATAAATGGCTTCAAACCTGCTCTTCTGAAACAGAGTCAGCCTTGAAGCCACCCACACACACACCTGACGAAAAAAGAACAACACACAAAAAAAACTTTTCAGAGTCTGATAACGAGTTCTTCCGGTTATTCGGCTACAAAGTGAGCCCTTCTGTTCTGCGCCCAGGCCTCTTCATTGTGACCTTCTGCAAATGGTTTTTCCTCCCCATAGCTGACGGTCTTCAGACGGGCAGGTTCAACGCCAAGATTAACGATGTAATCTTTGGCACTGTTGGCCCGGCGTTCTCCAAGAGCAAGGTTGTACTCATTGGTACCTCTCTCATCACAATGACCTTCGACAACAACCTTCCTTGCTCCGCTTGCCTGGATCCAGTTGGCATTGGTTTTCAACTGTGCAACAGCATCCGAGCGAAGCTGTGATTTATCGAAATCAAAAAACACATCACCCAAGCCCGGTACAATAATTTCTACACGCGGGGGAGGAGGTGGTGGTGGAGTTACAACAACAGGCGTTTCATGACAACAGGCTCCAAGAAAGATCATTCCCGGAATAAATAATGTCCTTAATACCGATGACGATGTAAGCGGTTTCATTTTTACCTCTTTTTTATGTTTTCTTTTAATAAATAAGCATCAGAAAAAAAACAACAACGAGCCGAAAAAACACATTGCTCAATAGCAGATTTCCCTTCCATACCTCTTTTCAAATCCCTTTTCCACATCCATAAATCCTGCCTGTGGTCATCAAGCATCTCACACTTCATATCATATAAGTACACATCTAATGTATAATAAATTCCTGAAATCTCATTTTAAATATGAATAAATCAAACTATTACTAAGTTTCTTGAGTTTACTATAGTTATATTATATACATTAGATATGAGTGTTTGAGCTTTTTACAAACAACAAACGAAGAAAAACTATGAAAAAAATTTATTCACTACTTGCCGCAGCCTTGGTAACTGGCTTCTGCGCTGCTCCTGCATTAGCCGGGCAGTCGTACATCAGCGGTGATGTCGGGAGTTCCTGGATGAACGATACCAAGGATGGAGCTTACAAATATGGAATGAATAGCGGTGTCCATGCACTCGGAGCAAT
>CAIVCU010000460.1 GCA_903904495.1 uncultured Chlorobiaceae bacterium | reverse complement strand
GGATCAATGCGCCTCACAATACAAAAAGCTTCGCAGTAACTCTCTATGACCCTGATGCTCCAACAGGAAGCGGGTGGTGGCATTGGATCATTGTCAATATTCCATCAAACAACAATGAACTTAAAAAAGATGCAGGTAATCCACAAAAAGCGTTGGCACCAAAAGGCAGCATCCAATGCATAACGGACTATGGGAAGACCGGTTTTGGTGGAGCCTGTCCTCCTGTTGGCGATAAACCTCATCGCTACATCTTTACGGTATATGCTCTCAACGTAGAAAAACTGGATGTTGATGAAAAAACACCACCCGCCATGATTGGATTCATGCTGAATCAGAATGCAATCGCAAAGGCATCTATTATTTCATATTACCATCGATAAAATGGTTGCGGGTTCAAAACATGATGTTTCATATTTACCGTTCGATCCTTATTTTCTTTACACCATATGAACCATAAGCAAAGGAGCCTGTAATGAGTGAGGAATTTGAAGTAAAAGGACCGCATGAAGAGGTATTGGAAGGAGGAGGAGGAGAAGGAGATCGAGGTTTCAATAACCAGATTGCAGTCATGACTGCGATCATGGCAACTATAGGCGCCCTCCTCTCTTACCAGGCAAGCGTTACACTGGGTGAAGCCATCCTTTTAAAAAATGAAGCAGCGATCAAAAAAACTGAAGCAGCTGATCAGTGGAATTTTTATCAGGCGAAAAGCAACAAGCAAAATCTTGCAGAACTTGCAACCATACTGACTAACGGTAAGGATCAGGCTGATAAAAAAAGTGATATTGCACGCTATTCCACTGAAAAAATTGAGATTAAAAAGAAAGCCGAAGCAACAGAGAAACTTTCTCGTGAGGCTGATGAAAGCTCAGAAAAGTATATGCATTCCCACCATCGCTGGGCAACCGGAGTAACGATGCTGCAGATTGCCATTTCACTTGCCGCTATAACTATTCTTACGCGCCGTAGATGGCTTGAATATGCAAGTTTGACATGCGCCGGCGTCGGTATTGTTTTTGGATTCCTTGCATGGTTTGGGATTTAAACTGATGTTGTTGACCCACCTAATATCCTTGAACATGCAGAGCATGTAAGGCATTTTTAGCCTCTACTATTCCCTGCTCAGCGGCACGGCGAAACCATTTTATGGCTTCGGCTTAGTCTTGTCCGACACCTTGACCATTTGCAATTGTTACAAATCCATTGCCGAGCTGCCTATATTTGATATCATAAAATCTCAAAAGAGGAGTGTGTGACATGAATCTTGCCCAGTTTTTATGGTTCCTTGTCGCTTTCAGTGGTTTCTGCTGGACGATTGTCTATATCGACTGCATCAGGCTCGGATTTAGGGAATCCACCTATGCTATGCCTTTCTGGGCGCTTGCGTTAAATATTGCATGGGAACTCCTTCAGACGGTTCTTGAATATCAGAAGGCCGGATTTAGCTTTCAGCTTGGAATCACAAACGTCTGGTTACTGCTCGACTGCGCAATTATTTACACCTATTTTCGATTCGGGCAAAGATATTTCCCCCAATATGTAAGGAGCTGGTTTGTTGCCTGGAGTATTCTGGCTCTCATCACGGTTTTTATACTGCAATACGCTTTTCTCTCTGAATTCGGGTTCTATATCGGTCGCAAATATGCGGCATTTCTGCAAAACCTTCTCATGTCAGTTCTTTTTATAGGCATGCTGGTCACTCGTGGCAGCAGCGAAGGGCAAAGCTTGACGATTGGGGTCAGTAAATGGCTGGGCACTCTTGCCCCTACTGTTACCTATGGCATTCTCGGCAGTGAGGGTAGTGGCCCAAGTTTGTTGGTTCTGGTGATAGGTGGCTTCTGTTCTTTCTTTGACCTGATCTATATCGGAATGCTTGTTCAAACTAAAGCTCGTGAAAAATGCTACGATCCACACACTTTGATATTATTGTCCGCTGCAAAAAAATTCCAGTGAAAAGTTGATTTTTCCCAGAAATACGTCAATATTTTTTTATCAATCAGCTCCCCTTTCCCTGGTGTTCCGGCTACTGAATTCTGTAATGAAATGATGATGCAACAGCAGGCAAGACAGTTAAAAAAAGCCCCGACTTGCGAAGGGGCTTTTTTAGTTACTATCACTTTGGCTGTTTATCTGAAGAGCAATGACAATTTTATTTGCCAGCGTCGGCTTTAGCTTCGGCAGCTTTTGCATCAACCTTTTTTTCAGCTATCCTTGCTTTTCTTAGTTTACTGGCTTTTCTGTGCTCTCTCTTCGCTTTCTTTCTTTCAGCTTTCTGCTCATCCCTCAACTCAGCTCTTTTTACAGATCTCTTTTCAGCTTTTTCCTCAGCTTTGACCTCTTCCTTTTGTTCAGTCTTTTTTTCAGCTTTGATATCGGATTTCAAGTTGGCGTTGATCTCTTCCTTCTTGTCTGCCTTTTTCTCTGCTTTCTTATCAGCTTTTACCTCTGCTTTTACCTCTGCTTTCTTGTCAGCTTTAACTTCTGCAGCATTGTCAGCAGCGAAAGAAACGCCACCAAACACTCCTGTCATAGCAAGTGAAACAATCATGCCGGCGATAAAATTTTTTCTCATTTGAGCTTGTCGTTTGATTTGTTAGAAAAGTGGAAACATGAACCATCTGCTGATTGTTACGCGATCGTACTCATATTTCTTTCAAAAAATATACTGCACACAATACAATCAACACACACTTCCTGTAACCCTGCTGTTACTTCTTTTTTATGTATTCTTAATATATAAAAATTAATAAAACAGTACAATAAG
>CAIVCU010000459.1 GCA_903904495.1 uncultured Chlorobiaceae bacterium | reverse complement strand
CATTCAGATCGGTATTACCTCTATAGGGATCCTTAACGGTATTGTAGGAGAGGGTGTTCTCGCCAGCCCATTGGCGATAAAGTTGCAGTCGTTCGGTTTGGAACCGGAAATAAGCCATATTATTTCCACTGTTATTGTGGTCCTTTCGATTACCTATACCACCATTGTTATCGGAGAGCTTGTTCCAAAACGGCTTGGCCTGCTCAATCCTGAAGGAATTGCCTGTCTGGTTGCGCGCCCCATGCGTACGATTTCGACGATAACCCGTCCTTTCGGCCGGCTGCTTACGGCTTCGACCGATGCTATTCTGAGAATGATGGGAAAGCACCCGCAGGTCATGCCGAGTGTTACGGAGGAAGAGATACATGCCATGCTTGAGGAGGGGTCTGAAGCAGGGGTGATCGAGCAGCATGAACATGAGATGGTTCGTAATGTGTTTCGTCTTGATGACCGTCAACTTGGGTCATTGATGGTTCCAAGAGCGGATATTATCTTTCTTGATGTTTCCCGTCCGCTTGAAGAAAATATCAGCAGAGTGACAGAGTCGGAACATTCACGTTTTCCTGTCTGTAACGGTGGACTTCAGTCTCTGCTTGGCGTTGTGAATGCCAAACAGCTGTTGTCGAAGACGCTGAAAGGCGGACTTACGGAATTTACCTCGCAGCTGCAGCCCTGTGTGTATGTGCCGGAAACCCTTACAGGCATGGAGCTGCTTGATCATTTCAGAACTTCCGGAACCCAGATGGTCTTTGTTGTTGATGAGTACGGTGAAATACAGGGACTTGTAACCCTTCAGGATATGCTTGAAGCGGTAACCGGAGAGTTTGTTCCCCGAAATCTTGAGGATTCATGGGCTATTCAACGACAGGACGGTTCATGGCTGCTTGACGGTCTTATTCCTGTTCCTGAGCTTAAAGATACACTGGAGTGGAAATGCGTGCCGGAAGAGGATAAAGGGCTCTATCATACACTCAGTGGCCTGATGATGTGGCTGCTCGGTCGTATGCCGAGAACCGGGGACATTATGACCTGGGAACATTGGACACTTGAGATTGTAGATCTGGATGGACAGAGGATTGATAAAGTGCTGGCTACAAGGTTGTCCGAAGTTCCCAAGTCGTCTGACAGTCAATCTGAGAAGCCTTCATCCTCAGATTGAGGGGCTTTCCTTGCCATTAAAGATGTTATACTGATATTTCCTCTTGCCCCGCTTTTGCGTACATTATGCTTGTGAAGCTTTGTTTGCATGTTTTTCAAGACATAAACAATTTTTATATGCCTGTTTCATCAAAAGTTCGTTCTGTCGGGGTGGTTCTTGCAATGCTTTCAATCAGCGGAACCCTTTCCTCCTGCCAGAAGAAAATCAGTGATGTGATTGTCGAAAAAGCTATCGAACATTCTACGGGTGAGAAGGTTGACTTTAAATCCGGTGGCCAGAATATAACGATTGAGTCCGAGGGGAAGAAAATTGAAATTCAGGGGAACAGCGGGGTTTGGCCGGCTGATATGCCGGCGGATGTACCTCAGTTTTCCTACGGTAAGATCAAGGCCGTAACACGTTCAACGATGCCCGAAGGGCAGAGCTGGACTGTTGCCTGCGAGAGCGTGCCAGGGAATATTATCAAGGATTATGAGGGGAAGCTTAAAGGAAAAGGCTTTAAAACTGTTTCAACCATTATGAGTTCTGATAACGGAGAGGGCGGAAGTGTTTCGGGTTCAAAGGAGAAACTGAACATTACCCTCATAACAGGCAGCGGAACCGCTTCGCTTTCTGTTGTTAAAGAACATTGATCATCCAAGCATCAAGAGAGTATATGACACACCAGAAGTCTGACTGTTTGTTTTGCCGGATAGTAAGAGGAGAGATCCCTGCTACAATTGTCTACCGTAACGATCACGTTCTGGCATTCAGGGATATAACGCCGGTATCACCTCAGCATGTGCTGATCATTCCACTGAAACATATCGCCTCCTTGAGTGATTTAACTCCTGAAGATGAGGCGATAGCCGGACATATTCTTCTTGCCGCTGGAACAGTGGCAGGAATCCTCGGCATAAGGGAATCGGGCTACAGGCTGGTATTTAATAATGGCAAGGATGCGATGCAGAGCGTTTTTCATATTCACGGGCATCTGATCGGAGGAAGCATGATGGGCTGGCCTCCTTTTCCGGGGTTGCCTTCTGCACACGGATAGCCGGTTTTTCCTTCTGCTTCCGGTGGCCTCGTCATTCCTGGGTTTCCCTTCTTCTTTATTCAACACCGTCATCCGGAATGGACTTTTTTGTCCGGCCACAGAAAAAAATGCATGCAATTTTTCCTGTGCGCCGGTTGTTATTTAGGTTATAATTAATCCTATTTTTTTTATTGTTTTGCAGAAGTTTAGTGTATGCGGTTATCGGAATTGAAAGTTGGTGATAAAGCAGAAGTTACAGCGGTAAAGGCAGAGAGCGCGGTAAGACGCAGGATTATGGATTTGGGGCTGATAAAAGGTACCAGATTCAAGGTTCTTAGAGTTGCCCCTCTCGGCGATCCCATGGAGATTGTGTTCAAGGGGCTCTATCTTGCCATGAGAAAAAATGAGGCTGATGGAGTAATGGTACGTAAGGTAGCTGATGGTGCTCCATGCCCGGCAGCGAAACAGTTCTGGCGTTTTGGAGGTAAGGTATGAGTACCGGCAAAGAGATCAGTATTGCGCTTGCCGGTAATCCGAATTGCGGAAAATCATCACTTTTCAATGCGCTTACCGGTGCGCATCAGAAAGTTGGAAATTTCCCTGGTGTTACTGTTGAAAAGCATGAAGGGTATCTCGACTACAAGGGGTATAGGATCAAGGTGGTCGATCTGCCCGGGACCTATTCCCTGACCCCTTACTCCCCTGAGGAGATAGTCACAAGAGAGTATCTTATCAAGGAGCGTCCCGATGTTGTTGTCAATGTCCTTGAGGGGCCAAACCTTGAAAGGAACCTTCTTCTGACAACGCAGCTGATGGAGCTGGAAGTGGATTTCCTTGTCGCGCTGAACATGATCGACGAAGTGCAGGAAAAGGGTATTGTCATTGACATGAAGCAGCTGCAGGCGCTTCTCGGTTGCCATATTATTCCGACATCGGCTAAAAAGAAGACAGGACTTGACTCACTGCTGGATCATATTATCAGGGTTTTCAGGAAGGAGATCCAGATACGTAAAAACAAGCTCTTTTTCCGCCCTGAGCTTGAAGCTTCGGTTGAAAAAATCACCACACTTCTCTCTCATCAGAAGGAGCTTGGTATTTTTAATGCCCGGTGGCTGGCCATAAAACTTCTTGAGAATGACAGGGAGGTGTATCATGAGGTTCAGCAGTACCCCGTCTGGGTGAAAGTTGAACTGGCTCTTCAGGATGCAATCAGGGAAGCTGAACATCTGCACGATTCAGAGCCTGAGATTCTCATCACAGAAGACCGTCATTCCTTCATACGCGGGGCAATAAAGGAGTGTGTCCGGCAGCAGGAAGAGGGGAAGGCTACAGTAACCGACTATATCGATATGGTGGTGCTCAACAGGGTACTTGGGATTCCCGCTTTTTTACTTGTGGTCTGGGGGATATTTCAGCTGACTTTTACACTCGGGTCACTGTTTACAGGATGGCTTGCTTTTTTTTTCAGTACCATAGCCTCAGTCACTGGACCGCTTCTTTCGAATGACACTCTCCGTTCCATTGTTGTTGACGGTATAATTGCAGGAGTTGGCGGTGTCCTGATTTTTCTCCCGAATATTGTTCTTCTTTTCATCGGACTCTCTTTTCTTGAAGCTTCCGGATACATGGCCCGTGCAGCTTTTGTAATTGACCGGGTGATGCATCGTTTCGGTCTTCATGGCAAATCCTTTATTCCCCTCATAACGGGCTTTGGCTGTTCCATTCCTGCGATGATGGCGACACGCACTCTGAAAAGTCCGACGGACAGGCTTGTCACCATCATGATTATTCCCTTTATGAGTTGCGGCGCGAAACTTCCGGTTTATGTCATGCTGACTGCCGCTTTTTTTGCTCCCGCTGTTGCGGCTAATGTTATGTTCGGTATTTATCTGCTCGGTATTGCTGTCGGGCTATGGACAGCCTGGCTTCTGAAATCCACGATTCTTAAAGTTGATTCGGAACCATTTGTCATGGAGCTGCCTCCATACCGCTGGCCGACGCTTAACTCTGTACTCTTTCAGGCAAAGATGAAGGCCCTGATGTATGTGAAAAAAGCAGGAACGCTTATTTTGAGTGCCGTGATCATTATCTGGGCGGCAAGCAACTATCCCCGCCAGTCCTCACTTGATGCAGCGCTTATGGCAGAAACAGCACGAATTGCAGGAAGCAGCATCAATACATCTGAAAAAGAGGCCCGGAAAAAGGCGCTTGATGTCCGCATAAAATCTGAACAGCTCGAGTATTCACTGGCCGGGAGGGCTGGTAAAGTGCTTGAACCTCTCATCAGGCCGCTTGGTTTTGACTGGCGGATCGGTATTGCCCTTGTAACCGGGCTGGCAGCCAAGGAGGTGGTTGTTTCCACTATGGGTACGATCTACTCTATCGGGCAGAGCGATGGAGCAACGAAGGATCTGAAATCAATTCTCAGGAATGATCCCACTTTCAGCAGGGCAACCGCCTTGAGCCTCATGGTGTTTGTTCTGCTCTATATTCCCTGTGTGGCAGCAATCGGTGTCATGAAAAAAGAGGTCGGGCGCTGGCGCCCTGTTCTTCTTTATTCAGTCTACTCTCTATCGGTAGCATGGGTTATATCTTTCGCGGTATACCGCCTGGCTCTTTTTATGCAGTGACTACGGAGATTTCTTCAACTGCGGAGGAAATCAGGCCGGACTCTTCTGCTTTGAGGATGATATCGTCGACAGGAGTGGTCATGGGTACAGGGTTTCCGTCGGTCATGGTGAGCATCACGGCCGGGTGAGCTGTCAGGTGATCGGCCATGATCGATTCCCAGTGTGTGTGTGCACTTTCGTCGAGCGTACTCCATGCCAGACGTCCTCTGCACTTCGGAAATTTAGAGCAGCCGAGCCATAGCCCCCTTTTTCCGCTTCTGAGGTAGAGAGGGGAACCGCATTTCGGACAGGCAAGGTTTGTGAGTACCGGTGGGGTTTTCAACGGTTCGATGTGTCGCTGCTTGTTGAGGTTCAGCAGCGTATTGCATTTGGGGTAGTTTGAACAGGCAAGAAAAGCGCCAAGTCTTCCTTTTCTCAGGAGCATGTGTCCCTCTTTGCAGGAGGGGCACAGAATGGCCGTATCTTTCGGCTTTTCCCTGTTTGTGCTTATTGCTTTGATATTTTTGCATTTCGGGTAGCATGAACAGCCAAGAAATTTCCCGCTGGCCGTCCATTTGATGGTCATCTGGCCCTCACCGCATTTATCACAGGTTGTGGTTTCGCTGTTTTGCGGAATAATCGGGTCGTCTTTGCGCAGGCTG
>CAIVCU010000458.1 GCA_903904495.1 uncultured Chlorobiaceae bacterium | reverse complement strand
GACCGGAACAGGCTAATATAAGCGCGTATGTCAGATGAATTACAGCTATAATGAAAAAAATGCCGAAAAGGAATCACAGAAGCTGATAACGTTAGAAGATGCGTATAATTACTGCAGAAAAATCTCCAGGGATCACGCAAAAACTTTCTACCTTGCAAGCATGTTTCTGCCTAAGAAGCAGCAGAACCCGATTTTTGCCATCTATGCCCTGCTGAGAACGGTTGATGATGTCGTCGATATGGCAGAGGACAAGCTTAAGGCGGGTCTGATTACCAGCGATGAGATCAGCATGATGCTAGAGGGCTGGAAGTCACGGCTTAAAGCGTGCTATGCCGGAAAGCATGATAATGACCCGATCATGATGGCCTGGCAGGATACCCTCAAAAGCTATACAATCCCGATTGATCTCCTGCTTGATCTTATGGATGGAGTTGCCATGGATATTGAGTTCAAACCCTTCGAGACCTTTGATGAACTCTACGTTTATTGCTACAAGGTCGCTGCGGTTGTAGGACTGATGACCTCGGAAATTTTCGGATACCGCGATAAACAGGCGCTGCAACACGCGATCGAGCTTGGCATAGCCATGCAGCTGACCAACATTCTGCGTGATATCGGTGAAGATGTCGATCGTGGAAGAATCTATCTTCCGCTGGAGGATCTGCGGCGGTTCAACTATTCGAAAGAAGAGTTCATGCAAAAGAGAATAAATGATAACTTCATCAATCTTATGAAGTTTCAGATCGAAAGGGCAAGGGGTTACTACCGCTCTTCAGAAAAAGGAATACCGATGCTTGAAAAACAGGCCAGGTTTGCTGTCTGCATCAGCAGCGTTAATTATGGCAATATTTTAAGCGCTATCGAAAGCAATAATTATGATGCTTTTTCAAAAAGAGCTTATCGTTCTTTTTATCAGAAAATCAGCACCATTCCCTACGTCTGGTATAAAACCCGTCTGGGTTCCTGATGGTTGGAACAATTCAGACAGATCGCATTTTTTCACCTATAGAATACACCGCTGCACGAGATTATGACTAAAGAAAACGAACAGAACCAGGACAACGCAGAACAGCCGGCCCAGCCCTCCCTTAATGACCAGATGCTGCGCCGACTTGAAGAGAGGCAGCACCTTATTGAGGCCGGGGTCAATCCTTACCCCTGCCAGTTCGAAGTCACCCGCTCTTCACATGATATTCTCATAAATTTCCAGGACGACATACAGGAACCGGTATCGGTTGCCGGCAGGATCATGACCATCCGAAAGATGGGAAAAGCCTCGTTTTTCCATCTTCAGGACTCCAAAGGCAGAATCCAGATATACATGAAAAAGGATGAGGTGGGTGATGCCGCCTATGACACCTTCAAGTTACTCGATATCGGTGATATTGTCGGGGTGAAGGGTTATACCTTTAAAACCAGAACCGGTGAAATCTCAGTCCATGCTGAAAAGCTGGAGCTGCTCACGAAATCACTGAGACCGATCCCCGTCGCTAAGGAAAAAGAGGTTGATGGTGAGAAAGTTATTTTTGACGCTTTCAGCGACAAGGAACTTCGCTATCGTCAGAGATATGTTGATCTGATTGTCAATCCGGAGGTTAAAGAGACCTTTATCAAGCGTTCTGCAATCGTTTCGTTCATGCGGCAGTTTTTTGCCAAACAGGGATGGCTTGAAGTTGAAACTCCCATCCTTCAACCGATTTACGGTGGTGCAGCTGCCCGCCCGTTTACAACGCACCACAACGCACTCGATATGCAGCTCTACCTGCGTATTGCCAATGAACTTTACCTCAAACGACTTATCGTGGGAGGGTTTGACGGTGTCTTTGAATTCGGAAAGGATTTCCGGAACGAGGGAATCGACCGTTTTCATAACCCTGAATTCACTCAGGTCGAGCTCTACGTTGCCTACAAAGATTACAACTGGATGATGAAGCTGGTTGAGGAGCTTTTTTACCAGACAGCACTCGAAGTCAACCAGAGCGATGTCACGACGTTTCTCGGCAACGATATCAATCTGAAACCGCCGTTCAAACGACTGAGCATTATTGACGCTATTGCGGAATACACAGGCAAGGATATTCGGGGAAAAACGGAAGAGGAGCTTCGATACACAGCAAAAGATCTAGGACTGTCGCTTGATCCGAAAATCAGCAGCGGCAAAATTATCGATGAAATTTTCGGTGAATTTGTTGAGCCAAAGCTTATACAGCCAACATTTATCACTGATTACCCCACTGAAATGTCGCCTCTTGCCAAGGAACATGCCTCACAACCGGGAATCGTTGAGCGCTTTGAGCTTATTGTCGGCGGCAAAGAGGTGTGCAACTCATTCTCGGAGCTGAATGATCCGGTCATACAGCGTGAAAGGCTTGAATCCCAGGCGCGCTTAAGGCAGCGCGGTGATGAAGAGGCCATGATTGTTGATGAAGACTTCCTTCGCGCAATCGAGTATGGCATGCCGCCATGCGCAGGTCTTGGCATAGGGATCGACCGTCTGGTGATGCTTATTACCGGGCAGGACTCGATTAGAGACGTAATATTTTTCCCGCATTTGAAACCGGAGTAGAAGAGCAGGAAGAATAAGGCCTATTCGACCTATGGGACCTATGGGACTGATAAAAAACCTTAGACGATGATATCGCACTTACCGGATCGGTAAGTGCGAAAGAGGTTAATCGGGTCTTATATATTGCGGCATTACCGGTGACCATGCATCAATAGCTTTTGCGGATAATTCATGCGTATATACTGCATGAGAAACATTTGAAGGAATAGCTATAACATCGCCTTTCTTGATGCAACAGGTGTTGTGTTCAAATTCGAAATAGAGCTCCCCTTCTAAAACCATGGTGATTTGTTCACTCTCGTGGCTATGCTCGTCGAAGCGGCAATGAGGTTCCAGTTCGAAACAGGTCAGCAGTGTTTTCTCAAGTGCAACACCCCACATTTTACTTCCGGGAACATCAGGTTTCAAGGCGAGCATGTCATGCGGAAAACAGATAGCCTCTCCGCCTGTCTGTTTTAGCATACAGATGGCTGAATCCGGACAAAGCTTTCTGAACTCAACTGAAGAGCGTAAAGCATCCGGTGCAAGATTCCTTTCCATTACCACAAAACCTCGCCTGGTAAAGAAATCCCCGGCCGTGGTCGTTAAGAGATAGAGCTCCCTGATGTTCAGGGTATGTGCATGCGCAAGCATCCTTTCATAGAGAGCTGTGCCGATTCCAGTTCTGCGAAAATCAGATGCCACGGCCATCG
>CAIVCU010000457.1 GCA_903904495.1 uncultured Chlorobiaceae bacterium | reverse complement strand
GTGCACAATTTGAAATTTCCATACCATATTTATAGGGAGTTAGATGGCATTCCTACTGTACCATCGACTGAAAGGTATTATGCGGATATAAATGATGAAACACTGGAGAAGTGCTTGTCTAACATGAACTCCTTACCCCTTCCTCAACATCAAAAAGGGAATTTCGAAATTTTTAATCAGCCAATAAGTTACTTTTTTGATAGTCACTCTCCACACTCCATGTGGCGCTATATTAGCGATTTACAAACACTATCTTAAACTCAAAATCTGAGGTATGTGAGTCCATGAATATTTTGTGTCGAAGATATGAATTACTTAACAATCACAAATCACTGTCAAAATCAGGGCAGGTGACTGAACAGATTCAAAAATAGTCTTTATATACTTGGCAGTTTCGGCAGGTCTGGCAGATGACGGGAGAACCTTCAGTCTCTTGTTGTAAGAAATAGCAGGTGGCTGCTAAGTAAAACCACTTCACAATTTTCTATGGAAAACACATTAAGAACGAAAGGCAGACTTTCATGATCTTCGTTATATACTTTTCTGAAAAACCTTGGAGATTTTTGAGGTTAAAAAAAGAATAAAAAAAATTTAGGATTGCTCAGTAGGTAATGGTGGAATGCGATTTGCAGCTGCAATAGCTTGGGGATTCAACATTTTACTGTAAATCATTGTCGTTGCAATGGTTTTATGACCCATCATTTTAGATAAAGTAAAAATGTCCGTGCCGAAACTAAGTTGTAAAACTGCGTATGTATGTCTTCCAGAATGCCATGTGATTTTTTGAGCAATCCCTGCACTTTTCACCCAGTTGCCAAGTGTTTTAAGTGTGTAACTACAGTAGATAAGACTTGGGAAGACTTGATTTTCAGGTTTACCTTCTGTTCCTAAAAATTTACGAGCTTGTTGAGATATTTCTAGATATTGTAATCCTTTGGTCTTTTTTTGGTTAAAGACGACTCTCCAGTTTTCCTCTATAACTTGAACCTCGCTCCACTTGAGTTTTATGATGTCAGAAATTCGTAAGCCAGAATAGCATGAAAATAAAAATGCGTTTTTAATATCCTCTCTTGGGCATTCTGTTCTGGATACTGCTACAAGCTGTTCAAATGTTAAAATTTGTCGTTCTATTTCAGTTTGTTTTTTGGGGGGGCTTATACTTTCAGCAGGATTTTTTAAAATAATTTCGTTTTTTACTGAGTACTTTAAAAAAACCTTAAATCTTTGGAAATAATTATGTGCCGTTCCAGCAGACATAGTTTTGTTTCGCGCTGACAAGGCTGTTTTCAAAAAGTAGGTCTTAAACTCCTCACAAAACTTTGTATCGATTTCAGCGAAGGTCAGTTCTTGGCGTTTATATGTTGTGTTAATGAAGTGTTCAAGATGCTTGGTAAGGCAAATAAATATGCTGTGAGTGTTGTAATTATCTTTATGTGTTTCGGTGTAATTTTTAAGGTATTCTATAACTTTGACTGACTCCTTAGGTTTTGTTTTAAAACCCCATGCTTCTTTATTAATCTCATGTTCTTTTTGGGTTCGTATCTTATTTGCAAGAATTTCCGTGTCTTTGTTATGTTCTTTTTCTTGGACGTTTTTCGGTTTGGAGTATAAAAAAAGCTTCAAAGCTTCATAACTTCTTTTGGCGACTGCCTTTCCATTCTGATTTTCACTCGTACCTTCATAGTACTCGAGCCGAAGCCAAATTTTACCGTTATTGGTTTGTTGTCTTTTGATAATCTTAACAGAAGCCATTGGGGTAATAAGTCATTTAGTAGTAGGAAACGTTGCTGGTTTTAATAGTAGCAAATTAGTAGCAAAAACCTTCAATAAAAGCACAAATCAAAGTAATGAAAGGGAAGTGTGAGATCACTTAAGTGTAATTAAAATAAGAAAAAAAGTCGGTAACCAAAGACGTCTTTCTAATGTATTAAATAATATGGCTATGCCGGATGAAACAAAGACGGGATGTTGTTGCTCAGGTGATGAAAGAAACGATGGCTCAGAACCTTTAAAGCGGCTCGGCTGGCATGAATACTTTATGAGTGTCGCACAACTTATTTCCCGCAGAGCGACCTGTACCCGTGGTCACATCGGTGCAGTGATTGTCAGGGATCACAATATTCTTTCGACCGGGTACAACGGAGCACCCTCCGGGCTTCCTCACTGCAACGACAGCAATTGCCATATTTACCGGAGTACTCATCCCGATGGAACTGTCGAAGAGAACTGCGTTAATACCATTCATGCGGAAATCAATGCCATCGCCCAGGCTGCAAAACATGGCATATCGATCAAGGATTCCGATATCTATATTACGGCCAGCCCCTGCATTCACTGTCTTAAAGTGCTTATTAATGTCGGCATAAAAACCATCTATTACGACAAACCCTATAAAATCGAGCATATCGATGAACTGCTCAGGCTCTCAGGTATCAGGCTTGTACAGGTAACTATGTGTAACCAAAAGGATTGACCATGCCGATGAGTGATGATGTTCTTTATATGCGTCGTTGTCTTGAACTAGCCATGAAGGGGGCCGGCAAGGTAAGTCCTAATCCAATGGTTGGTTCGGTTATTGTTTATAACGGCGAAATTATCGGTGAAGGCTGGCATGAGAAGTTTGGCGGTACACATGCAGAAGTGCATGCAATAGCGTCAGTGTCCAATCTCGACCTGCTTAGCCATGCAACCTTGTACGTTAATCTTGAACCCTGCTGTCATTTCGGAAAAACCCCACCCTGCAGTGATCTCATTATTGAAACGGGAATACCCCGTGTGGTCATCGGTTGCCGGGATCCTAATCCTGCTGTGGCAGGAAAAGGGACTGAAAAGCTTCTTGCAGCAGGAATCGATGTTACAGAAGCTGTGCTTGAAGCGGAGTGCATGAAACTCAATGAGGCATTTATTAAATGTCATAACGCCGGGCTGCCTCTGGTGGCTATAAAGATTGCACAAACGCTAGATGGAAAAATTGCAACATCGCTTGGTGCATCCCGCTGGATTACCGGTGAAGCAGCAAGGCTCGAGGTTCACCGCCTCCGGAGTGTCTATGACGCCATCCTCATTGGAGAGGCTACTATTCGCGCTGATGATGCGATGCTTACCGTAAGGCACTGTCCGGGGCGAAACCCTCTTCGAGTTGTTCTCGATCGACAGTTAAGTCTGCCGTTGGATGCGAAAATATTCGGTTCCGAGGCGCTAACCATTGTCTTTGCCTCATCTTCATGGTCGGAGTTACCCAAAGCAGAGCTCTTGAGACAAAAAGGGGTAACGGTGTTATTTGTCAATGAACATGCCGGCGAACTCAATCTTCGTGAGGTACTTCTCGAACTGCACAACCGTAAGATTCTTTCAGTTATGGTTGAAGGTGGGAGCCGGCTCTCCGCCTCATTTATTCGTGCAAAGCTTGTGGATAAAATCTATATGTTTATTGCTCCAAAGATCTTCGGCGGCGACGGCCTCAGTGCATTTGCCCCCCTTGGTATCAGTATCCCTGACCAGTCAGTCAATCTGCAATTTGAATCACCCCGGTTTTTCGGAATTGATCTCCTGGTGGAGGGCTATATTGTCAATTGAAATTGAGTCCCGAGTGAAACAGATCTTGAATAATTAAGGCCTCCAAAAACATCGCCGATAATGGGTAAAAAACAGGTAAAAAGGAGTTCCCCATGCTTGAGCGTCTTGTCAATAACAGTGATCTTGGAAAGTTGATTCTGCGGGTTTCAGTAGGTTCCCTCATGTTTTTTCATGGAGTCAGCAAGCTCCAGCACGGATAAGGGTTTGTGTCCACTCTGCTTGTCCAGGCCAGACTGCCGGGCTATCTTTCGCACGGTATTCTTATCGGCGAGCTTCTAGCGCCGCTCTTTATGGTGTTGGGCATCTATACCAGACCTGCAGCTCTGATACAGGTTTTCGTCATGTCTATGGCCGTCTATCTTGTTCATTCAAAACAGCTTTTTTCAATGTCTGAACATGGCGGTTATGCCCTTGAACTGCAGGCGCTTTATCTGTTTGGTGCTCTTGCAGTTTTCTTTTTTGGCGCTGGACGCTACAGCGCTTCACACGGCAGCGGTCTATGGAAATAATGAGCCAGCATAGAAAAGAGGAGTTCATTGATATTCATCACGTAACGGCTTACTGTGGAACGACCTGCGTTTTCAGGGAATTCTCGCTCGCCGTAGATGAAGGCTGCAGTACAGCCATTCTTGGACCAAACGGAGCAGGCAAATCCACCCTGATGAAGCTGCTTTCCCGCGATATCTATCCTGTCGCGGACCCCGAAAGTCATGTGCGGATTTTTGGTATGGAGCGCTGGAATGTCTGGGATCTTCGCACCCGACTTGGTATTGTTTCCCATGATCTGCAGCACGATTATCTTCCCGGAGCTCGCGGAATCAATGTGATTTTATCGGGCATCTATGCCAGTATCGATATCTGGCAGAATCAGCAGTACAGTCCCGATGACATGCAAAAAGCCGAGGAAGTGATGGAGAGGCTGGGCATAGGGTCACTGAAAAATCGTCCTTTTGGAACCATGTCAACCGGACAGCAGCGCCGTTTCCTTCTCGGCCGCACCCTCATCCACGATCCTGAGGCACTCCTGCTCGACGAGCCGACTACCGGGCTTGATCTCAAAGCCGCATTTCAGTACATAGAAACGCTCCGCATGCTGATGAGATCGGGGAAAACAGTCATCCTGGTTACCCATCATATTCACGAGATTCCCCCTGAAATTGAAAGAGTTGTTCTTTTAAAAGAGGGCAGGATAGTCAGCGACGGTAACAAATCGGATGTGCTGACCTCCTCAACGCTCTCCTCTTTGTTTGACTATCCCCTGCAGGTTGTTTCTGTAAACGGTTATTATCAGGTTTTGCCGTCTGTATGAGAGAGATTAGAGAATGCGTGGAATAGCTTGAAACGTTGAACACGTTTGTACTGTTTGCTATGTTAAGCAGTCAAGTTTACCGGTTTGAGCTGCGACACTTATGATAAGGCATTAACAACAGATTGTATCTAAAAAAGGTGAACACTCAGCTATCCCTCTATAAGTCGTTGCATCTCAGTATGGTTCTGTTTTTTTTTGTTTCCTCCGGTACCCTGCTGGCCACGGAAAAAGCAGAGAAATATCCTGTAATGCCGGCTTTACCCCGCTCTGACTCATCGTTTATATCAAAGGCGGTGCTGATACCTTCAGCCTCTTCATCCCAAAGCAGCTCTTCGATGGATCCAGACGGTTTCATCAAAAGAAAGATTCAGCAGGGCGAAACTTTCTCTAACATCTGCTTTGCCGACTCAAGCTGCATGGAAATTTTCATGAAAATCAACAGGATTGATACCCGGCATTTCCCGATAGGGAAAAAAGTGTTCGTTCCTGTGGATCTCAGTAAGGCAAGGAGCTATGTTCCTGTACCGAAACACCTTGCCGACAGTCGCGGAGAACGCGAAATCAGGATTTTTCTGAACATGCAGTATTTTGGTGCCTATGAGAACGGTGAGCTTCTCTTCTGGGGGCCGTGTTCTTCCGGTTCAACCAGGAGGCGCACTCCTCCCGGCATGTTTTATGTAAATTACAAGGAGCGCATGAAGCGTTCTCTCAAGTATGATAATGCACCAATGCCGTTTTCTATAAATTATCATAATGGTTACTTCATACATCAGCAATCGCTTCCTGGATATCCAGCCTCACACGGTTGCATCCGGCTGTTGACGCGTGATGCTGCAAAACTGTTTATCTGGGCCCGTCTTCATGATCCGGTGACACTGGTTAACGATCCGTAATTATTGTTATTGAACTGAACTCCGTCACCCCAAAAATCATTCATCAACGTTTAATCAATAATTGTTATGGCACATCTCACCTTCAAAGGCAATCCTGTTGAAAGCATCGGGGCTCTTCCTCTCAAAGGCTCCGAAGCACCTTTTTTCTGTCTGGTGAAAACTGACCTCTCTGAAGCCGGTCCTGCCGATTTTGCCGGTAAACGGCTGGTTCTTAATATTTTTCCAAGTCTTGATACCTCGGTTTGCGCCTCTTCAGTAAGGCACTTCAACCAAGACGCTGCAAGGCTCGACAATACCGTTGTCCTTTGTATTTCCGCTGACCTGCCTTTTGCCCAAAGCCGTTTCTGTGAAACCGAAGGGTTGAAAAATGTGGTATCCCTTTCAGTGTTCCGATCCCCGGAATTCGGACGGGATTATGGTGTCACTATTACCACCGGACCACTCAAAGGGCTTCTTTCCAGAGCTATTGTCATAATAGATGCCGATGGTATAGTCCGCTATACCCAGCAGGTCACTGAAATTGTTGAAGAACCCGATTACAGTGCTGTCCTCAAGGTACTTGCATAATAATCCCCGGATATTGATCCCTGAAAAAGCCGGCAGTTCTGCCGTTTTTTTCAGGGAACGCAACCTCTGTTGATTATTTCCACACAAACACAAATCTCCTCCTCTTCTCAATCGCCCGATTTTTTACATATATTTCCTCATCAACAAAAAAGATCCTCATCTTTCTTTACTCAGAACTGATTTTATTGCCGACTGATCTCAGCTCAGCACTCAGAACTCAGCACTCAGAACTAAATATTCAGCACTCAGCACTACTAAATCTTCTTGATCATGCCCGAAAATCCTCAGGATACTCTCTTCTCTCTCGTTGAGCGACGGCTTAGCGAAATCAATTTTAAAACTCTGGTCGAAAACAGGCGTTTTTATCCCTCTCCAGCCTCCTGGTCGGATGAAGTGCTCTATTTTCTTTTTCTTGACCGCTTTTCTGATGGCAGGGAGTACGGCGGTTTTTGCGACAAAGACGGGAACCCTGTGACCGACAAGCAGGCAAACCGTAAAACTCCGCTTTTTAATCCCGGGACCGATGCCTTCAATGCGGAACGTGAAGCATGGTTTGAATCCGGAAAAAAATGGTGCGGGGGTACTATTGCAGGAATGAAGGAAAAGCTTGGTTATCTTGGCCGACTCGGCATCACAGCAATCTGGGTCAGCCCGGTTTTCAAGCAGGTAACGAAAAGCAATGACTATCACGGCTAT
>CAIVCU010000456.1 GCA_903904495.1 uncultured Chlorobiaceae bacterium | reverse complement strand
TATTTGTTGTTTTTTAATTAATCATTGATTGTATTCTTTGTGTCATTTGTCATCATCCTTTCAAATAAAGGGATTACAACTTTACTATACTCTTTAGCAATAGAGCTTGGAGGAATAGAAATTGTATATGCTGCAATGTCCTTCCAATTTACTCGTGGCATTTTCGCACCGTTTGAGAGGCGATTTGCGTACTCAACCAACTTGATGCTGAAAAGGTGCATAGTTATTATGCCATAATAGGTCGACTGTTTTGAGCGACAAACCAATATGTCTGTGGAGCATACCCCTTCAAATGGGGCAATTATCACTTTATGAAAATAGGGACGTAGCTTTCCAAATAAAATATCACCTTTGCTGAATGCTGCTTTTGCACTTTCTAATCCTTGTGCATTGTCCCAATTGCAAATGCTTAAAGATTGACGTGGCATATGTTCTAAGCCTATATAAATCAATTCAGTATTCAGTTCTGACGTGGCGATTTGTTGTCTAATAGAAACTGCAATATCACCCAGCACTCCAACCTTCCATCCTTTCGGCACCAACCCCAGTTCCGACTCCTCAAAGCTGTCAGGGAAAAGCGCAGCGGTATCAGCATCCATGCCCTCCGGCTCACGGCCTTCCTGTTTGGCACGAACGGGGTCGAAGTCCACAAACCATGATTTGAACAGTGCCTGAGCAATGGCTTCGAGGGTGGTGTTTGTTTCGCGCAGCAATGCAATGCGGTCATCGAGAGGTTCGATAATTGATGCAATCGTGCTCGCTGTTTTAGGTGTTACTTTTGGGATAGTCAGAGATGCAATCAACTTTCCAGTTACGTTCGGAAAAGTTGAGCCAGTGGCCTGAACTAAGAGACTGTCCAGCGTGGACTCAATAACTGCTCTAATGAAGGAATTTGGATAACCATTTCTACCACGAATCGAAGCAATACCTCTGCCAATTGCGTAAGTTTGGTCAGACCAATTCATTCTGCCAGTCGTTGAGCCGCGCACACAAAACAACAAGTCACCTGGGTAAGCTAATCTTTTTGGGTCAGTGGTAAACTGAACCGGATAAGGGTGTTTGGTACCGAATTCTGTTGGCCCATTCAACAATGGCAATCCATTGCCAACTGCATTGCAATTTTCCCCACTTGGTGATTGTCCCATAGTGATCTCGGCTATTTCTCCAAGAAAAGCTTCAGAACTCATAACCCGATCCTCCTCTCATCAGCCTTTCCTGTAGTCTTTCCTGTAGTCCCTTGATACTTGTAAGGAGCTTTTCTTTAGGGTTTCTTTGGTGTTTCTTTGGGGTTCGTTTGGTGCTGTCCGAGTTCTTATAGACACTCTTATCGACAGTCTTATAGACAGTCTCACTCTCATGCAGCGGAGCTAAAAGTTCAAAACTCATAACCCAGCCCTCCCAGCTTCTGCCGAATCAGCGCATCCAACTCAACCCCCTTAGCCATCTGTTCCCCAAGCGTCTCCGTAAGCCTCAGCATCTTCTCACCAAAAGCTTCATCGTCATCCTCAACCGCCTCAGCTCCAACATACCGACCCGGAGTCAGCACATGCCCATGTTCAGCAATTTCCGCCAGTGTAACACTCCGGCAGAACCCTGCCACATCAGCATATTCAACACTCGCGTCACCATCTTCCCGCCATGCATGAACGGTATCGGCAATTCTCCGGATATCAGCATCGGTAAACTCAATCTGCACCCGGCTGATCATGGTGCCGAGCTTGCGTGCATCGATAAAGAGCACTTCGCCCTTGCGCTTGCTCTTTTGCTTGACCAGAAACCAGAGACAGGCGGGAATCTGCGTATTGAAAAAGAGTTGCCCCGGCATGGCAACCATGATTTCAACCTTGTCGGCCT
>CAIVCU010000455.1 GCA_903904495.1 uncultured Chlorobiaceae bacterium | reverse complement strand
CTATGTCGAACTTGGTGCCTTTGATGTCGGGTTGACCGGCAAAGACTGGATCATCGAAACTGACGCCGATGTAGTTGAAGTTGCTGATCTTGTCTATTCAAAAGCCTCAATGAGGCCGGTTCGCTGGGTTCTCTGCGTTCCTGAAAACTCTCCTGTACAATCGGTCAAAGACCTTGAAGGCAAGCATATCGCAACCGAAGTGGTTAATATCACCAAGAAATACCTTGCAAAGAATGGGGTCACTGCTTTGGTGGAGTTCAGCTGGGGAGCCACTGAAGTCAAGCCGCCGGATCTTGCTGATGCCATAGTCGAAGTGACTGAAACAGGTTCATCATTAAGGGCAAACAAACTGAGAATTGTTGATACTATCCTCGAGTCCAACACCAAATTGATTGCCAATAAAAATTCATGGAATGATCCGTGGAAGCGCGAGAAGATAGAGAATATGGCCATGCTGCTGCAAGGCGCGATTAATGCTCAGGGCAATGTCGGATTGAAAATGAATGCACCGAGATCCTCTCTTGACAAGATTATTGCGATCATTCCTGCCTTGCGTCAGCCGACAATTTCCCATCTTTCAGAAGAGGGCTGGGTGGCACTTGAAGTTATCGTTAAGGAAAAAATAGTTCGTCATCTTATTCCGGAACTGAAAAGAGCCGGTGCAGAAGGAATCTTTGAGTATGATATCAATAAACTTATCGACTGAAAGGTTTTACGGTTTTACTCATGAACTTGCTGGCTGCCCGAAAGGGTGGCCTTTTTTATCGCGCATATGCTTTTTTTCTATCAGATAGCGGTTCTGCTGTCACTGCTGTTTTTTTTAGGGCTTTTGCTGAGAAACCTGATTGACTTCCCCTGTATGCCGGAGAATTCTCCCTATGCAGGTCCTTTGGTTTCGGTTATGGTGCCTGCCCGAAATGAAGCGCTGAACATCGAACGCTGTGTACGCTCACTCCTGCTGCAGGACTACGATTCGTTTGAGATTATTGTGCTTGATGACGGGTCAACCGATGCGACGCCGGAGCTGTTGGATCGTCTGGTCAAGAATTCGGGAGATCGTTTGCAGGTTTTACGTGGTGAGCCGCTTCCCACTGGATGGCATGGTAAGGCCTGGGCCTGTTTTCAGCTCAGTCGACTGGCAAAGGGTGAACTGCTGCTGTTTACTGATGCCGATACCATGCATGAGCCTGACGCCCTGCGTCGCTCTGTTGGAGCCATACAGGGAGCCGGGGCAGATATGCTTTCTCTTATGCCCCGTCAGGAGCTTGGATCGTTCTGGGAAAAACTTGTTGTGCCGCTGATCCATGTTATCCTCATGTGCTATCTTCCGCTTCGGTTTGTCCGGACAAGCCCGAGGCCGGCGTTCAGTTTTGCCAATGGTCAGTTTATTTTTTTTCGCAGGGAGCTGTATGAACGTATTGATGGCCATGAGGCGGTCAGAGATGCCATTGTCGAAGATGTATGGCTTTGCAGAGCAGTAAAAAAAGCCGGAGGGAGTGTTGTTGCATTTAACGGTTCCGATGTGGTCAGTTGCCGGATGTATCGTAATTTCAAGGAGATCTGGGAAGGGTTTTCAAAAAATCTGTTTCCTGCCATCGGCTACAGCACTCCAGGGCTGTTTATGCTGGTAGCGATGATTGCGGCCTTCTATGTTCTTCCCTATGCATTTCTGTGCCGTTCACTGCTGTTCGGGGAATCAGATGTTGCCTTGTTCTGGTTTCCGCTTTTCCAGATTATCATCGCCCTTATCTGCCGCATCGTTATTGCAAAGGTATTTCGCCAATCGCTTTTTATGGCGTTTTTTCATGTGTTCTCACAGATTGTACTGATTGCCATAGCGTTCAACTCGTTTTTTAAGATAAAATTCGGTAAAGGCACTATCTGGAAGGGAAGGAACTACAATTTTTCATGATAGTCGGGAGAATTCGGGGAAGGTGATAATTTTTTTTAAATTGCACGATTAAAATCTGCGCTGTCAACCTTGCGCGAAGTGTATTGTGTACAAGAGCATCAATTCAAACAAGACTATTGTTATGGGTTTCTTATCGAACATATTCGGGAAAAAGGAAGTGGAATTGAAGCTTCCAAAGGTTATTGAGGATGCGAACCTGATAAAAACGATGGAAGGCCATCTCGACAGGGTGTTGGGTGTAAAATTCAGCCCCGATGGGAAAAAACTTGTCAGCGGTAGTTTTGATGAACAGGTTATGCTGTGGGATGTGGAGTCCGGTAAACCTCTGCTTGCTATGAAAGGGCATGAAACCTGGGTTGAGTGTATCGATTACAGCCGCGACGGGAAACGGCTTGCCAGCGGCAGCACCGACAGCACCGTAAGAATCTGGGATGCGTCAACCGGAGACTGTCTGCACGTCTGCAAAGGTCATGATACGGCAGTACGCATGGTCGCATTCAGTCCTGACAGCAAAATTGTTGCGAGCTGTTCGCGTGATACAACAATCCGGCTCTGGGATGTAGAAACCGGAAAAGAGCTATCCCGGCTTCTCGGACACAAATCATATATCGAATGTCTTTCATACAGTCATGATGGTAAAAAAATTGCCAGTTGCGGAGAAGAGCCAATCATAAAAATCTGGGATGTAGAAACCCGTAAAAATATTGCCAACTTCAATACAAATGACAGGCTTTCCCATGCAATAGCCTTTAGTCCCGATGATAAACTTATTGCTTTCTGCGGACGGGATGCTAAAGTAAAGATTCTTGATGCGGTCAGTGGCGAAATTATCACTGTTTTTGAAGGTCATGAAGACGCTGTTCGCAGTGTTTGTTTCAGTCCGGATGGAACCAGGCTTGCCAGTGCAGCAAACGATGAATCGGTCAGACTGTGGGATGTGCAGACTGGTAAACAGCTGCATTCCTATAGAGGGCATGTGCTTGAAGTACAATCAGTCGATATCTCTCCTGACGGAAAAATAATTGCCAGTGGAAGCGATGATCGCAAAATCAAGCTCTGGGCAATAAGGTAGTAAGCGTTTTTCATCGGGTTTACG
>CAIVCU010000454.1 GCA_903904495.1 uncultured Chlorobiaceae bacterium | reverse complement strand
GGTCATAGGCTTTAATCTGAGCCATACTGGTAACAACGCCATTGTAATACTTGCGCACATCAGATTCTACTTGACGTTCCTGCCAACTGAACTGTTCCTGAGCCTTTAACCGCTTTGCCTGAGCCTGGCGCACCGCAGCACTGATATAGCCTCCGCTATAGATCGGGACATTCATCTGCAGACCGATAGAGTTAGTTCCGTAAGTCTGGTCAATGGTATAGTTAGTTCCACTTAACGAGTAATTTCTATCAAGCACCAAATCCACGGTCGGATAGCGCGAAGCCCGCTGTTTTTGAATCTCTCTTTGCGCAATCTGAACTTCGTAACGGGCAGCAGCAACATCATGATTATCCATATGTGCCTGTTCTATCCACGCATCAACATTACGAGGATCCGGGGTCGCCAGAACCATTTTATCGGGCACAAGCTTGCACAGTTCATCGGAATGGATCCCTGTCAAACGCTCCAGCTCCCTCCGACTGAAATCAAGACCATTAAGCATATCAACCCCTTCAGCAAGTGCCATCTCATAGTCAGCCTGTGCCTCGTTGATCTCTGTAATAGTACCGAATCCTTTTTCATAACGACGTTTTGTCTGTTGAAGCTGCTCAAAAGATGCCTTGATATGGGCATGGCTGAACTCAAGATTATCCTCGGAATACAAAGCGTTACAATAAGCCTCGGTGATTCTAACAATTAAACTAAGCTGCTCTTTCTGAAGCACAGCATCACTTTTAGCCACAACGGCCTTAGACTGTTTATATGCCGCATAACTCGACAGATTCAAAAGGGGCTGTCGAATTGAAAGATCGTAGGTTTTCGAATTATAAAACTGATCGCCATAAATAGGGGGAGCCCTGATAAGGCACGATACTTTTTGTCTCATCCCTGCCCTGAGAAGCACTCATGCGAACATTCGGACGAAATTGAGAGATAGCCATACGTTCCTCCTCTCTGGAAACCAGATGATCAGCCTTTGCAGCTCGAATCTGGGCATCATACTCAACGGCTTTCTGATACGCCGTTGTTAAATTCACCGGCTCCGCACAGGCCGGCAACGCAGCAAACAACCCTGCAAAAACCATCAAACTCGACAATAGCTTCATATCCTACTCACTCGTAACAGTTTATTAATCCACAGCGCCAACTGATTCAAATCAAACAGTAAACAGTTGAAAAGCACAACGTCTAATCCTCTTTCATTGAAACCGTAATACGCTTGACCAAAGGATCAATAAGATAGGTCAACATCGAGCGCTCACCAGTCTTAATGACAACCTGCACTGGCATACCCGGTTGCATCTGACGCTTACCCAGGGTTTTCATCCCTTCAGGAGTTACTAAAATGCGAGCAAGATAGTAAGATGCATTGGGCATCGAAGGGTTAGTCCCGGGATCAGTCACAATATCTTTCGAGAGAGACTCGACCACTCCCCTGACGACAAGCTGAGGCGAATGTGCAAACGAAAAAAAGCTGACATCAACAGGAAGACCCTTATGGATGCTGTCGATCAAATGCGGCGAAATTTTAGCATCAATAAGAAGCCCCTCAGTAAGCGGAACAATATCCATGATCTTCTGGCCAGGCTGAATCACCGCGCCAACAGACTGCACCTGCAAGCCAACTACCTGCCCCGAAGCTGGAGAACGGATCTCAGTATCAGCAAGTTCATCAGCAAGGGCTCTGGTCTTTTCTGCATCAGCACCAACTTCAAGTTGAACCTGAGCCAGTTGTGAAGCAGTATTCGTCCTGAAATCAGCAATCTTCAGCTCAAGATCACGCTGCTGACTCATCGGTGCATAACCATCCTGCACCAAAGACTTAATATCGGTCAGTTGATCTTTGAAAATCTTCAGCGTCAATCTCCGAGATGAAAAAAGCTGACGCTGATTCTGCATATTCTGTTCAGCCAGTGCCCGGTCACGATCGTTGAGCAAGTCTTTATCAAAAGTAATCGAAGAAGCACCACTCATCTCCGACAGCAGGCGATCCGCAGTCGCACGTGTTCCCAAGTAATGCTGATGGGTCTCATCATAGCGAGCTTTAGCGGTCTGGGAGTCAAGCGTCATTAAAACATCACTCTCGCGCACCATCTGCCCCTCCCTTACATAAACCTTCTCAATTCTCCCCCCTCGCAAAGTCTCCACCACCTTGCGCTTAGTAGCAATACTGACAATACCCTGAGAAGGCACACCCTCATCAAGAGGAGCAAAAGCGGCCCAAAGCAAAAAGCCACCAAACCCGACCAGCAATACCCATATACCAAGCCGTATCGGACCGCGGGTATCACGATACTCACCGCCATTGACCTTTGCTGGAACAGACGTCTTCATTGCCACGACATCACGAATACTCATTGCTATCCTTTAAACATTTCTCAAAATATTAGAATCAGGCTTCAGAAAGCGCGGGCTGCACACTCGCGGAACGCAAATTAGCCAAAACCGCATCGCGCGGCCCGCACCGGATAATTTTCCCATCCTGCATCACCACCAAAATATCCGCAGCCCCAAGAACACTTGGACGATGCGTAATCAGAATGACTGTTTTACCGCTCTTTCTCAAATCAAGGACCGCCTCCAGCAGTGAGCGCTCGCCGGCATCATCAAGGTTTGCATTCGGCTCATCGAGCACAATAATAGCGGGATTACCATACATCGCCCGTGCCAGCCCGAGTCGCTGCTTCTGACCTCCAGAAAGCATCCCCCCGGCCTCGCCAATCTCGGTATCGTATCCTCGAGGAAAGCGTAAAATCATATCATGAATACCAGTCCGCTTTGCCGCTTCAATCACTTTCAGGGAATCCACTGTTGCAAAACGGGCAATATTATCAGCAATAGAACCATCAAAAAGCTCGATATCCTGAGGAAGATAGCCAATATGAGGACCAAGTTCCATCCTGTTCCAACTCTCAATTGGTTCCCCATCAATAAGAATACGACCCTGTCGATCAGGCCATACACCAACAATACAGCGAGCAAGCGTTGATTTTCCAGACCCGGAAGGGCCAATCACGACAGCAACCTTGCCAGCAGGAAAGAGAATATTAAGGTCATGTAAAATAGGCGTTTTGCGCCCCTCAGCAGTCGCAGAAAGAGCTTCAAGCGTAATCTCACCCAAAGGATCCTGATGCTTTACCCCTGGCTTACGCTCAGGATACTCCTCAAGAAGCTTTTCCAGACGAAGAAACGCCGTACGAGATTGAACAAATGGTCTCCAGGTTGCCATAACAAGATCAAGCGGCTGAAGTGCTTTAGACATCAGCACATTGGCAGCAATCATTGACCCCGCAGACATCTTCCCCTCAATAACCATTAAGGCACCCGCCCCAAGTGTAAGCGACTGCAAGCTGTAACGCACAAACTTAGCAAACGCCTGCTGTCGATGCTGCCTTTCAAGAGAAGAATCGGCTTTAGCAAGCGAGGCATCATGCAACTTGTACCAACGCTCACGAAAATTACCCGCCATACCCATGGCATGCACCGGCTCAATATTTCGAAGTTTGTTCTGTACAAACCGGTAACTGTCGTTACCAGCATCAGCAGCACTCTCAATCTCCCTTGTGCTCAGCCGATGGCTTTGCCAAGTCAAGCCAAGCTGGATAACTGCAAATAAAATTGAAAGCCACCCTAGAAAAGGACTCAATAAAAAAATAACCGCGATATAAACCGGTGTCCATGGAGTATCGAAAAACGCAATGATACCATTAGCCGTCAAGAACTGACGAATATTGGTCAAATCCGAAAACGCTTCGACCACATTATGACGGGCACGATCCAGATAAGCATCAAAGCTTGCATTAAAAACCAAGGAGTTCAGCGCTTCATCAAGCCTCACTCC
>CAIVCU010000453.1 GCA_903904495.1 uncultured Chlorobiaceae bacterium | reverse complement strand
GTGTTGACAACAGCTTGAAGTACACCAACAAAATCGGATCGTTTAATTTCGGTGGTCTGTTAAAACTCGGAGGCACTCTTGGAGAAGCCACAGCAAAAACAGCGTATGCGCTGAACGCCGGATACGAAGAGGGTAATTTTGGAATTCAGGGTGCCTATCAGGCGTTTAATGATGCAATAGTGGGCGCCGCCAGTGCACTAACAACTAATGCCGTTGATATAACCAATGAAAACACCAAGTCATGGATGGTTGCTGCCAAGTATAAGGTTGGCGCGGCTACACTGAAAATCGGATATGAGGAGTATAGACTCAGTGCTCCATCTGATATATTGACTGGTGCCCCGTCACTCTATAACTACTACGGACAAATTGTTGGAAAAGTCTCTAATTTTTCGGCAACTGCTTCCGACAGAAGTACTCATATTTTGTTTGGCGGCGGTGACTATAATTTCTCAAGTAAATTCAACGTGGCAGCAGGAGTTTATAGTGTCAGTCCTCAAGCCAATGGTGATGGTTCACAGGTTTACTCCAATCTGATGTACTACTCACTGCTTGCTGATTACCATATCACCAAGTCTCTTGATACTTACGCAGGCTTGATGTATGCATCATTCTCTGGAGTAGGAGTTCCTGCAGCAACTTTTTATCAGGACAACTGCATTTCTGCCGTTGGCGTCCGCTACAAGTTCTAAAAACCTGTTTACACTGTTCGGTGTTAAGGCTACCCGATGTTTTGGGTAGCCTTAAAATTTATATCAAATCACTCACCTCGTGCGCGCAGTGGTGTTCAAAGCAACAAAAAGACACATTTTGATCTTTTTGTGCTATTTTCATACATTTAGCGGTATTGTAACAGCGCTTTTTTAAACACCACGTCCGAACCACTAACTGTGCGGGACATTTTTTCTTGTTAACACACACACAACCTAACGGAGTACACACATGAAAAAAATGCTATCGCTTGCTGCGATGTTTGCAGCACTGTCATACGCATCGCCGGCTTTTGCTGCTCTGAACATTAGCGGAGACGCCTCTGTCCGCGTACAAGACTGGATTACCGGTAATCAGGCAAATGATAACGTGGACTGGCAGTACCGCCTGAACCTGAGAGCTGCAGCCGATCTCGGCGAAGGCTATTTTTTCAAGGCCTTGGTCACGAATGAAAATCCTGCTCTGGATCTTGCTGGCAATGGTGGAAATGCCGGAAATGGCGGATGGCAGACTGTCGGTTATGGCAATACAGAGGCATATAACCTTCAGTTATCCAATTTCTATTTTGGGCATATGTCGGAATGCAACCATTACTTGATCGGTCGTCTTCCGCTCAACTCAGCCAACAACCCGGTTTTTGATCTTACTCTCTACCCTACTCAACCACTTAACACGCCAGTTGCTCTTCTCAATCTCGACCGTGCCTACGGTGCGAACATCGGGGGAAAAGTCGGCCCCGGTGACCTAAATGCAACAGCTGTAGTACTGGACAACAAGGTTGCAGGCAATTCACAGCATAGTGGCGATGGTCTTATGAACGATGGTTATGCACTGCTCGCCAGTTATAAGTTCAACATCGGAAATGTTACTTTTGACCCAGAGATACTTACGGTACTTACAAAGGCAGATGTATTTGCACAAACTCAGACAGCTGATGGAAATTTCATGGGCCCACTCCATCTTGGATTCAGACCAGTGACTTATGGAGCAAACCTTAGCCTCCCTGTAAATGGTGTAAAATTATCTGCGAGCGCTTTCTTTACCAGAGGCAGCTCTACAGCCAACAGCATCGATTACTTTGGAGATCTTTTAAGAATCAAAGCCGAGACAGGCCCATTCACGGTATGGTATGATCACAACAGCACAACCGATAAATCATACGGTACTTCTGATGTTTTCACCAATAACTTTGTCTGGGCACAGTACAAGATCAATATCTATCAGTCAGCAAAAGGCAGCTTCAGCGTTGAGCCAACCTTGCGTTACCTCTCTTCAAAAGTGAGCAATGCAAACTTAACACTGGCAGACGAACACACACTGCTTCCAGAACTATGGGCAACCGTGACCTTCTAAATTGCTGTCTATTTGTAAAAAAGGCCGCAGGCAACTGCGGCTTTTTTTCCTCTAACTCTATTTTCGCCCATTGTATGTTGTTATGGGCACTATTTCCTGAATGAAACAATTGTTACTTCAGGAATTTTAACGATATTAGAAGAGAGCCAACCGTAATAGCGTGACAAAGCAATAATGAACAGACGGCGCGAAATGGCTTTTTTACATTTTCCTTTACATTTTCTTTTCGACATACAGTTATAGCAAGAGTAAAAGGCTTTTGTTTCTTTAATACTGAGAGATTCTGCGCTTTTTACCTTTAAAGTGCAGGCTTTTTTGTTGAATACCGTTTTGCTACCCTGCAATGCGTAGCTTTTGTAACCTATTTCTGACTTTTTTTACGATCAATCAACATTAAACCGCATTATTTCAATAACTAAACCACAACAGCGGTACTATGATTACCATTAAAAAAATCATTTGCCCGGTTGATTTCTCGGGTTTGTCGCGCAAAGCGCTGCAATACGCCAACGAATTTGCGAGGCTCTCCGGTGGAGAGGTCTTTCTTGTTGGTGTTATCGAGAATGATCCCACTATCAATTATTCACACGGCCTTGAAAAAGAACGCGTTGATGCTGAAAAACAGCTTGCCTCTTTGATTGAAGAGGAGAAGATGGCCGGCATTGTAGCTGATTATGTGATTTATGAAGGATTTGCTGAAGAGTGCATCCTCGACTATGCCAAACGTCAGGAAGCTGATTTGATTATTATGGGCTCACATGGTCGTCGCGGGCTGAAACGCATGATCCTCGGCAGTGTGGCTGAGCATGTGATCCGCCGCGCTCCCTGCCCTGTACTTGTCGTCAAGGAAAATGAGCACGAGTTTATCAAGTAAGTAACTGCTGCAAAGGCAAAACAAAAAACTGAACACATTTTTTTAACAATCAAAGAAAACCTTTATGGCACAAAATGTCAGAGACGTTTCCACTAACGAAGAGGTGACCAGTACCCGGAGGGTTATTGCCGCATCGTCGGTCGGCACGCTCATCGAGTGGTATGACTTTTATATTTTCGGTACTCTTGCGAAAATTATTTCCGAACAGTTTTTCCCAAAAGACAACCCAACTGCTGCTCTGCTTGCGACACTCGCAACTTTTGCGGCTGGTTTTGTTATCCGTCCGTTCGGTGCACTTTTCTTCGGACGCCTTGGTGATCTTATCGGAAGAAAGTACACATTCCTTGTTACTCTTGTGATCATGGGCGGCTCCACATTCGCAATCGGTCTTGTTCCTGGATATAAGACTATTGGATTTTTTGCTCCTGCTATTGTTTTCCTTTTAAGGCTGCTGCAGGGACTTGCTCTTGGAGGTGAGTATGGTGGTGCTGCAACCTATGTCGCTGAACACTCTCCTGAAGGAAAGCGGGGCTTCTGGACCAGTTTTATCCAGACAACGGCAACCTTGGGACTCTTTCTTGCGCTCGGTGTTATTCTTATTGTACGCCAGACACTCGGTGTTGAAACCTTCGGTGACTGGGGATGGCGCATTCCGTTCATTCTTTCAGCATTTCTTGTCGCGATTTCCGTCTTTATCCGCATGAGAATGTCGGAGTCTCCACTTTTTGTCAAAATGAAAAAGGAAGGCAAAACCTCTGCAAACCCACTGGCAGAGAGCTTCAAGCAAAAAGACAACCTGAAGATGGTGCTGATTGCACTGCTTGG
>CAIVCU010000452.1 GCA_903904495.1 uncultured Chlorobiaceae bacterium | reverse complement strand
GAGAGAAATCAGTTGGCAATCGGCAGTCGGCAGTCGGCATGAATATTGAAAGTGCTGAGTGCTGAGGGAAGACATTTGAGGGCGTATAGATCCCTCCCGTTGGTCGGGATGACACATTGGTGCCAAGTGAAATCAGTTGGCAGTCGGCAGTGGGCAGTTGGCTGTGAATGTTGACTGCTGACTGGCGACTGCTGACCGCTGACTGCCAAAGAGCGACTGAAGGAAAGAGGGGGATTTAGGAATTTCAGTTATATTGGTGTAATAATATTCCGAAAAAAAAAGAAAAGGAGTCGGTACTCATGAGGGTTGTCAAATTATTAGTGGGCGGTATTATTGTTCTTGCTGCTATTCAGTTTGTGCCTTACGGCCGGGACCACAAGAACCCCCCTGTCACAGGTGAACCTCAATGGGATTCTCCGAAAACACATGAACTTTTTAACCGTGCCTGCAAAGATTGCCACTCCAACGAAACCGTATGGCCATGGTACAGTTCCTATGCTCCGGTATCGTGGCTGACGACGCTTGACGTTACATTTGGAAGAAGTGTTTTCAACACATCAGAATGGGGACGACAAGGGAAAAATGAAGGTGATAAAGCTGCTGCTGAAGTAAGAAAAGGAAAAATGCCACTCTTTATCTATCTCCCGGCGCACCCTGAAGCCAAGCTGAATGCGGATGAAAAAAAGGAACTTGTTGATGGTCTGGTTGCAACTTTCGGTGAAAAGAAGAGCAGGAAAAAAGAGTAGTCCCGCAAGCCGACTGCCCTGCTGTTTGGCGGGGCAGTTTTTGATTTTCATGTAAAACCGCATTCCCGCACATGCTTGTTTAAGGAGAGCATATCTGTTTCATAACGGTTTCAGGATTGATTTAATGAATTTTCCTTTTTTTCAGACACGAACCACACCTGCAACTCAAAACTACCCGCTTCATATTACCCTCTTTCTTTTAACGGTGCTTTCAACACTTTGGGCGGGAGCATTCTGGGGCGGGAAGGAGACGCTTGTTTCAGGAATCCCCTACTCTTTCTGTCTGCTTCTCTTTTTAAGTGTTCATGAGTTCGGTCATTTTTTTGCAACATTGCACCATCGGGTTCGAGCAACACTCCCTTATTACATTCCTGTCCCGCCCCTGCCTTTTCTTCTCAGTCTCGGTACCATGGGAGCTGTCATCAAAATCAAAGAGAAAATACCGGGAACAAATGCCCTGTTCGATATCGGTATTGCAGGGCCATTGAGCGGTTTCGCTGTTTGCACAGGACTTCTTGTTTACGGCTTTCTGAATCTTCCTCCGGCTGACTTTATCTACTCCATTCATCCTGAATATCTGACCAAGGGCGGTATTCAGGCCCCATTGCCGCAGGGAGCTCTTTCTCTTGGAAAAAATCTGCTATGGATAGTACTGGAGTACTTTATCGCTCCGAAAAACCTCCCGCCAATGACTGAAATGTATCACTATCCCGCTCTCTTCACCGGATGGCTGGGTTCTCTTGTAACAGCGTTGAACCTGCTTCCCGTAGGCCAGCTTGATGGCGGGCATATCACTTACGCCATGTTTGGCAGGAAAGGACATGCAAAAGCCGCCAGGGTTTTTCTTCTGTTTATCGTACTTCTTGGCTTGCCGTCATTCCTGGAACTGCTGCTTAGCCTTTTCAAACCGGATGCCGTGTTGTTTATTCCACCTGTAATCCTGCAATGGTCATGGTCGGGCTGGATGCTGTGGGCATTCATTCTTTCACGACTCATCGGTATAAACCATCCTCCGACATGGCATGACCATCCCTTGACAACACCAAGAAAATTGCTCGGATGGATAGCAATTGCGATCTTTTTTCTGACATTTACACCAGTACCATTCGGCATAACCTGAAGTGAGAGTTCATGCGTACCGATAACATCAAAAAGGGACGGTTCCGGATCAACTGTGCAGACCGCATACTCGATCTTTCTGAACATCCGGTCATCATGGGCATTCTGAATACAACTCCCGATTCATTTTATGACGGAGGCACTCTTCAGAAAAAGTTATCCGGAGTTGATCTCGACCGGGCACTGGATCATGCCCTTGGAATGATCCGGGCTGGTGCTTCAATTATCGATATTGGCGGTGAATCTTCCCGACCCGGCGCGGAACTGATTTCAGCAGCTGAAGAGATTGATCGCACCATACCGCTTATTGCCCTGCTGCACAAAAAAACAGATATCCTGATTTCCATTGACACCTATAAGGCTGCAGTGGCCGAAAAGGCTTTGCAGGCCGGAGCCCATATTGTCAACGATATATCAGGGTTCACCTTTGACAACGATCTTCCTTGCGTCTGCAGCAAGTACCGGGCCGGCGTGATTTTGATGCATACTCCGGTAAAGCCCGATTCAATGAAGTGGAGTACTGGAATAGAATCAGGCGGAATAGACATTATTTCGAGGGTCAGCTGCTCTCTTCGGGAATCCATAGCAAGGGCTGAAGAACATGCAATCGATGACATTATCATCGATCCCGGTTTCGGATTCGGCAAAAGTGTGGCGGAAAATTTCCGGTTGCTCGGCCAGCTCAGCTCACTGCTCACACTCCAGCGGCCGATTCTTGCCGGACTTTCAAGAAAATCGTTCCTCGGCCATGCCATTACTGATCCCGGCCATGAAATCCTGCCGCCAGCTGAAAGACTTCCAGCAACCATCGCCGCTGAAACTATTGCACTCTGCAACGGGGCAAGTATTCTAAGAGTTCACGATGTTGAAGCTGCCTCGCAAAGCCTGCGCATCGTTGAAACACTGTTGAAAACAGAGTAACTGCTGACTGGAATGAACGCGGGTATTTTTTCTGTATTCTGTTTTTTTCTTAACTTTGCTCTCTTGGGCTGGATCAGGTCCGCTGAATTGAGATTGCTGAATTAAGATCGTCAACCGCACCGTTCAGATGTATCTTTCAAAAATTGAGCTTTTTGGCTTTAAAAGCTTTGCGCATAAAGTCAGAATAAAGTTTGACAAGGGTCTTACCGCAATTGTCGGCCCCAATGGATGCGGCAAGACTAATGTTGTCGATGCCATGCGCTGGGTGCTGGGCGAGCAGAAGTCCTCATTGCTCCGCTCTGCGAAGATGGAAAACATTATTTTTAACGGTTCAAAAAAACTCAAGCCCCTGAGTCTCACCGAAGTCTCTCTGACTATCGAAAATACACGAAATGTCCTGCCTGTTGAATATACCGAAGTAACCGTCACCCGCCGGCTTTACCGCAGCGGGGAGAGCGAGTTTCTCTTGAACCAGGTGAACTGCAGGTTAAAGGATATTCTTGACCTGTTTACCGACACCGGTATGGGAAGCGATGCCTATTCGGTTATTGAATTGAAGATGATCGAAGAAATTATCAGCAACAAAAGTGAAGAACGCCTGAAACTTTTTGAGGAAGCGGCAGGAATAACCCGCTATAAACAACGACGGAAACAAACATTCAAGCTGCTTGAAAGTGCCTCAAGAGACCTTTCCAGAGTTGACGATGTTCTGGCGGAAGTTGAAAAAAAGGTGAAAAGCCTCAAGCTGCAGGTCAGAAAAGCCCAAAAGCTCAGGGAATTGAAAAAAGAAATTCAAAATATTGATCTTACGCTCTCCTGGATAGCCATGGAGGAGTTCCGTGAAAAACTCGAACCGATGCAGCGGAGCATCCGCGAAGAGGAGCTGCTGAACCATGCATGTGCCGCAAAAATCGCTTCGGAGGACAGCACCGCTCAGACAACGGAACTTCTGCTGCTTCAGGAAGAAACAACTCTCTCCGGAATACAGAAAAAACTGAATGAAAGCAATCACGGGATTCATGCTCTTGAAAAGCAGCTTTTACATCATGAAGAGCATCAAAAGAACCTTACTGCGGAAACCGAACGGCTCAAAGCAATCATCAGTGAAAAAAAGCTGAAAATCCGTGAACAGGAGATTCTTGAAAGCGAACTGATGAAACGCAAGGCTCCTTGTGAAGAGTCCTGCCGCATACTGCACTCAGCGTTTCAAAATCTTGTTTCAGAACACGACCAGCTCAACACAACACTGAAGGCAGAGAGAACTCAACTGGCACTTGAACGGAAGTTGAGCGCTGAGGAACAAAGTGCCGCCAACCATCTCGCCTTGACAAAACACACGCTTGAATCTAAAAAGGAGTATTTGCGAACAAATGGTGAACGGCTTGAAATAAAGAAACAGGCAATTCTTGAAAAGCTTAATACATCACGATCGGATGAAGAGCAATTATCAAAAGAGATCACTATCAAAACCGCACAAATCGCCGAAGCAAAAAGCAGGGAGAGAGTGTTAAGGGAGCAGCAGGAAGAAGTTTCAACCGGGATCGAGGCAAAAAAAGAATCGCTTCTATTGCAGAGGTCCAGTCGGGATAAACTGCATAACCAGATTTTACTGGCTGATTCAGTACTCGACAATTTTGAAGGTATGCCGGAAGGAATAGGATTCCTTGAAAAGCAAAAAAATGGAAAACCTGGACTGGGCTGCATGACGGACCTTCTATCGCTTGATGTCTCATATAAAAAAGCCGTCAACGCTGCTCTTGGTGAGAGCATGAGCTACTATGTCTGCCAGTCGCTCAGTGAGGCCAAGGAGGGAATAGAAAATCTCAGGATTTCAAACAAGGGCAAGGTCAATTTCCTCGTTCTTGATCTTGTTGCTCCTGCAGCTGAAGGTTATTATCCGGAAATCAGCGGTGCAAAAAAAACTCTTGAGGTGATTACGTATCCGCCTGAACTTCATGATGCGCTTCTCTTGATGCTCAACAAAAGTTATATCGTATCTGACCTTGGAGCTGCGGAAACCCTTGCCCTCGTCAATCGCGACTCCTCATTTGTCACTATTGATGGAGAAACATTTTTCGGAAAAGGCCTGCTGTTCGGCGGAAGTTCCAAAAGTAATGAAGGACTGCGATTAGGAAAAAAAGCAGAACGCAGCATACTGCAGAAAGAGCTGGCAAGCCTTGAGAACACAATCAAAGAGGAGGAAGAGATTCTTCTTCAGCTGCGCCATAAACTGGCATCAATTAAAGTTGCAGAACAACGACGGGACATTGAACATTTGTCGACGGAACTTGGCGGACTTGAAAGGAGGCTTGCACGATTCGAAACAGAACAGAGTGAAAGAAAAAAAGACGAAATACAGACAGAAAAGGAGATTGCAGCAATACTTCAACAAAAAAAAGCCTGCGAAAAGGAGCTGGACGAGCTTCTTCCCTCACTCACTATGAGTGCTTCAAAAAGCACACTTTTCGTGAATAAAATCCGGCAGATGCAGGAAAACCTTACCACCCTTGAAGCCAGCCACCATCAGTTCGGTCTGGAAGTTCAAGCCAGTCAGAGCCGTTATAAAGACTCTCTTCTTGAACTTGAAAAAATAAGGTTGACCATTGCCACCTGCTCAGAGAACCGGCAGTCACTGCATGATGAAATAAAAAAACTGAATTCCGATATTGAAACCGCTGAAGGAAAAAAACAGAGCAGTCATCATGCTTTGAAAAAGGTGCATGAAGAGCTTGAGACCATGCTTATTATGGCTGCCGAGGAACAGAAAGCGGTCAATGATCTTGAATCGGCATATCGGGAACATCAGGCCCGGCATCATGAATGTCAGGCTACACTGAGAGATCTGCGACGAAAATACGAGGTGGGACAGCAACTGCTTTCGACACTCAACAACGAACGCCTGCAGCTCGAACATTCACTGGATCATCTGTTTACAGAGGCTCAGGTTAAATACAATTGCGACCTTGCCTCCATGATTCAACCGGTTATTGAACAATCATTTGACCGTAAAGCAGCACAGCAGAAACTTGAGCAGCTCACCCGGCAACGCGAACAATTCGGCGCTGTCAATGAGCTGGCACTTGATGAGTACGAAGGAGAAAAAGAGCGATTTGATTTTTTGACTGAACAGAAAGAGGACCTGCTCAGTGCAGAGCTACAGCTGCGTTCCACCATTGAAGAGATCAACAGAACCGCCCTGGAGAAATTTGACGAAACCTTTCGAGCTGTAAGAAAAAACTTTATCGGAATTTTCCGGGAACTCTTTGATGCGGAAGATGAAGTGGATCTGCTCATTCATGCCGCAGAAGACCCTCTGGATGCGAATATCGAAATTATTGCCAAACCAAGGGGTAAAAAACCGCTCTCGATTGAGCAGCTCAGCGGAGGTGAAAAGGCCCTGACCGCCCTTTCTCTCCTCTTTGCCATCTATCTGGTCAAGCCAAGTCCGTTCTGTATTCTTGATGAAGTTGACGCGCCGCTGGACGATGCCAATGTTACCCGTTTTATTAAACTCCTGAAAAAATTTGAGAATAACACCCAATTCATTATTGTTACGCACAACAAAAAAACCATGGCTTCATGCCAGGCCCTTTATGGTGTCACTATGGAAGAGGAAGGGGTATCAAAACTGATCCCCGTACGACTTGAAAAAATAAGGGGTTGAGAAGTACAGGATCACGATATGCCGAGAAAACTTGTGTTATTTGATATAGACGGAACGCTGCTGTCGGTGAACAGTATCAATCGCCGTATCCTTATGGATGCGCTGAGAGAGGTCTATGGCACTGAAGGGAGCGCAGGTACTCACAATTTCGCAGGCAAAATGGATAGTATCATTATCTATGAAGTGCTGCAAAATTCCGGCCTGAGTAACGCTGTGATTGCGGAGAATTTCGACAAAGCAAAACGAACCTATATTGAAATGTTCCGCACGCAAGCCAAACCTTCCGACATCATCCTGATGGAGGGCATCCGCGAGCTCCTTGATAAGCTTTCAGCAAATTCCGAACTTATGCTTGGTCTGCTCACCGGGAATTTCGAGGGATCAGGACGGCACAAATTACTTCTTCCCGATATAAACCATTATTTCCCGTTCGGTGCCTTCGCTGATGATGGCGAGAGCCGCAACGAACTTCCTCAGGTTGCTGTTGATAAAGCATACCGGCTCACCGGACAAAAATTTACAGGACATAATATCATCATTATCGGTGACACTGAGCACGATATCGCATGTGCAAGGGTATTGAACGCAAAGTCCATTGCTGTAGCAACCGGGACCTATTCAACGGAGGAACTGAAAAAACACAATCCGCATATTCTCTATGAAAACTTAACCGCGACCGATATTGTTATCAGTGAGATACTTCAATCCTCAATTAATTAACTGCTCTTTTATGAAGACCTACCGTCGACAAATTCGTGAAAAAATTTTACAGGCACTCTATACCATTGAAATCAGAGATACCGACATAGATTCTGCTGCAGGCTGGCTTTTGACCGAAGAGATTCTCGCTGACGCCAATGCAATGAAGTTTTTCAATATGCTTTTGAAAAACATCAAGGAGCATATGGAGGAGATTGATCGTTACATTGTAAAGCACACCTTTAACTGGGATATGAGCCGTATTGCCATCATCGATAAAAATATCATCCGGATGGCCCTGACAGAAATTCTCTATTGCGAGGATATTCCGCCAAAGGTTTCGATCAATGAAGCGATTGAAATAGCGAAAAAATTCAACAGCACCGATAAAAGCAGCAAGTTCGTCAATGGCATTCTTGACGCCATCTTCAATGATCTTAAAGCTGAAGGCAAAGTGCATAAAAACGGAAGAGGACTTATCGATCAGTCGGTCACAAAGCTCCAGAAAACAGAGGACAGCGTTGAGAAAACTGAAATCGATACCTGAACGGTATGACTCAAACGCCAAAAGAAAAAATTGTATTTCTCAATGAGGTTCTCGGAGCAAAATACCCGAACCCGAAAAGCGAACTGCAGTACGACAGCCCTTTTCAGCTGCTGGTCTCCACAATTATGGCTGCTCAGGCAACCGACAGGCAGGTTAATATCATAACCCGCGAATTGTTCAAGATTGCACCGGATGCCGAAAGTTTGAGCCGGTTGGAGCTTGACACGGTAATCGGCTTTGTTCGCTCGATCAATTATTTCAATACGAAGGCAAAAAACATCCTGGAAGTAAGCCGGATATTGGTTGCGCGCTATAACGGCAGGGTTCCCGAAACAAGGGAAGAACTTGAAAGTCTGCCTGGTGTAGGAAGAAAAACAGCGAATGTAGTCTTAAGCAATGCGTTCGGCTTGGCGGTCATGCCTGTGGATACCCATGTCCACAGGGTTTCAAATAGAATCGGTCTGGTTCATACAAATAAACCCGAACAAACCGAAACGGAACTGATGAAAATCATTCCTGAAGCGTGGGTTATCAATTTCCATCACTACCTGCTCCTTCACGGACGTTACACATGCAAGGCGAAAAAACCGGAGTGCTCGCGTTGTGAAGTAAGCAGCGTATGCGATTATACCCAAAAAAACTAACCAAGTTCTACTTTACGGTCGACGGCATAGATCCACTCACCCTCAGGTCGCTGCCGGTTGCCTGCCCATAGTTCAAGCGTGACACCTGTTTCTGAAGCTGCCTGTGAGGTAAAAATTTCAACCTGGTAGTACAGTTCATCGAGAAGATCGTCCCAGACATTGTTGAGGGTGAGCCCGTCGTTGATATAGGCTTGACTGGGCTTTAGCGTAGGGTGTGTGAGATCGCCGGATTGGAAGTAGTCGCTGATGTAGATGAAGCTGTCTGGCATGAGGAAGCCGGTCCTGAATGTGCCGCGTGGACGCTGAATGCCGGGGACTTCAATCCAGAATTCGAGATGGGTGTGGGGTGTGAGTTTGCCGTCGGCAAAGAGTTTTTCAATCAGCTGCTGAACAGTTTGACGAATGAGTGCTTTATTTCCTCTGGAAAGCTCATTCATTTTGAAGTCAGGAGTGTGGTCACGCATGTCGTTGAACAGTAAGTTTTTGAGTGGATTACCTACTACAAATATACAGTTCTTTTATGACAAGAGAAGAAGGTTTATAGGGCCTATAAAGTTATGCGATCACCAGTGAAAACGGCTTGGCGCAACCCCCGCACTGAATTTGCAATGAAGATCATGTCGGCGGAGAGAAGTTCCGGAAGGGTTATGAGTTTTTCTGAAGCAAAGGAACGGGTGCCAAGAAAGTATTGGCGGTAAATACCGTTCAAAAGCCCGGAACTGAGTGGGGGTGTAAAGAACTGCCGACCTTTACGGATAAAAAGATTGCTTATCGCCCCTTCAGCTAACTCCTCACGCTCATTGAGAAATAGAACTTCATCATAACCTTTTTTCAAAGCTACGCTGAAGTAGCGGTCATAAAGACCTCTCTCTGTTGTTTTGTGATAGAGTAAAGGCTTCGATGAGTCAGTTCTGTGGGTGGCCAGGCAGAGACGTACTGGAGAGCCCGGATTGTCTGCCGCTATCGGTTGACAGGAAGTGGAGAAGCTCCCCTGAAAAGAGAGAGTGAGCCTGACTTTGAAGCGATGCCCTGACCGGCGCATTTCCTCTTCAAGCTGAGTCATAATCATGATGGCTGCAACATGGTTATAAGGATAGCCTAATGCCCGGGCTGAAGATGCAAGACGCTGAAGATGCTCCTCAAGCCAGAGATAATTTCCTGCCCACAGAATGCTTTCAAACAGTTCAACAGGCGAACTGGCGGCATTTGTAAGAATTTTAGCTTTAAGCTGGCACTCCCGATACTCATCCTGTGCATCAGAGTCCCACACTATTCCACTCCCCGAGCCATAGAGCCCTCCATCACCGGATAATACAACCGTCCTGATTGCCACGTTAAAAACCATGTCGCGATCAGGTGTGATATAACCGATAGTTCCGGTATAGAGATCCCGTGGTTCTGTTTCAAGGGTTTGTATAAGTTTCATTGCCTTTATTTTGGGAGCTCCCGTTACTGATCCGGAAGGATAAAGCGCTTTGAACAGCTCATACAAGCCGATATTTTCCCTCACTTCACCACGGACTGTTGAAACCATCTGATGCAGCGTCGGGTAAGTTTCGATGGCGAACAACTCTTCGGTCACGATTGAACCTGGGCGGCAGATCCTTCCAAGATCATTGCGCAACAGATCAACAATCATGAGATTTTCAGCAAGGTTTTTCGGGCATTGAGTGAGGCCCTCTCTCAAACTTTTGTCCTCTTCGAAACTGCTGCCGCGCGGGGCAGTTCCCTTCATCGGCATAGTTTCAATAACCAATCCGTGTTTTGTAAAAAAAAGCTCGGGTGAAAAGGAGAGAATGGTTCGTTCACCGCTTTTGAGAAAGGCTGTGTATGATGAGGGTTGTACACCCCGTAACGCACCAAAAAGAGCCGATGCAGTCCCGCTGAAGGCAAACCTGTTACGCCCGGTAAAGTTCACCTGATAAACATTGCCTGCAGCAATTTCCTCTTTGATCATCCTTATCTTCTCTTCATACTCTTCTCTGGAGAGGTTGAACGATACAGCACCAGGGGAGAGTGCAGTATTTTCAGGAAACAGCTGTTCGACCGCTCTCGCGGAAAAATGCTCCGGCTCCCTGTACACACCAAACCAGCCAAGAGTTGAAGGGGCAGGTGTTGTAACATCAACCGCAAAAAGAGCAGGTTCAAAGCGATAGCCGACCTCATAACTCAGCCATCCGGCAAGAAAAAATCCTTCAGCAAGTTTTTCCTCAATGGTCTGGAAAAAAACAGCCAGGCCGGCAAGAGAGGAGAGCATGACAACCTCCACCGGGTCCGAAAAAAGCAGCGCCCCACCATTACCCCCTTTACAAAAAGCTGATTCAAACCAGAGTGACCCTTCTTTCGTAAGAGTATCGGTGAAACGTTCATTGGCTGCCGATCCATCCATTTCAGACAGCTTCAATGATAATTGTTTTTTGCAGAACCGTTTCCATCCACGATTTCAGCTGTTCGGCTGCCCAGATTTCAATATCGGGTTCAAAACAAGGTTTGACTTGCAGGGTAATCACGCTTCCTTTCGCCGTCACATGAATATTCCGGATGTTCTGCCGATGTCCGCGTTCAAGGCCGTTAGCCAGTCGGAGAATACCTGACAGCACATCAACAGCCCTTTTCTGCAATGGCTTGAGCATACTGTATGCCGCATGCTTTTCAGAAGGCGGGGATTTGCGGTGATAGCGGGCAACATGTGCGATGATCTCGATTTCAATTGGAGAAAATCCGCGAAGTTCACCGTTGAGGATAATATACTGACTATGTTTGTGATGTGAAGAGATGGAAATAAAGGATCCGATGTTATGCAGAAGGGAGGCACATTCGAGGAGCTCCCGATAAGGTGCTTCAAGCTGGTGAAAAGGCGCCAGCCTGTCAAACAGCTGTAGGGAAAGACCGGCAACATGCTCTGAATGCTTAAGATTCCAGTCGCAACGACACCCGAGTTCATAAACACTCTCCTTTCGGATATCAAGTTCAAACTCATGTTCCTTTTCACTCGATCCATTAAAGCGATCCTTCAGATAGTGCAACACCATACCCTCCCGCAGGGCATAATCTGATACAACGATTTCATTGAGATTGAAAATCCTGAAAATCATATCAACAAGAATCAGGCCCGGGACAATCAAATCAACCCTGTTTGCATCAAGACCGTTAAATTTCCTGCGTTCAGCTGAGCTAAGAGGAATCAGTGCGGAATAAAGAGTCTGAAACTCCTTTCGGGTAAAAACGCTATTATTGAGTGACGCTTTGTTCGTCAGGCCATTCATCGAACATATCATACGGGCGATATTCTGAGCTGTCCCGGAAGATGCTATAGCACGACCAACCTTCAGCTCGGAGGCTTTTCCAACTGCGGAGACCATCTCTGCCGAAAAGAACTGTTCAAGCATTTTGATATCAGAATGGGCAATAGGATCTGTAGAAACGAACCGTTCATACATTCTGGCAACACCTATTTTGCGACTTTCAAGAAGTTGCACCCCCTTATTGTCAGCAATAATAAACTCGACCGACCCACCACCAATATCAAAAAGAAGGTCAAAACTTTTACCGATCTTAACGGCATTACGAACCCCGTAATAAATGAATTCAGCTTCCTCCCTTCCTGATATCACCCTGACTTTGAGGCCGGTTTCATCTCTGATCATACGAAGAAAATCAACCCGGTTTTTTGCTTCCCGGATAGCACTGGTAGCAAACGCAATAACATTTTCAGGTGCAACGCCATGATGAGCGGCAAGCACAAGAAAGTTCTTTAAAGCAGCAATACCTGACTGCATTGCCTCTTCATTGAGCATTTTCGTTGAAATACTGCCCCGCCCGATGCAAATCATATTTTTGACACGGTCAATCTCAACAATCCCCTTGCCCCGGCTCTCTTCGACAATAATCATGTGGAAGGAGTTGGTGCCGAGATCAATTGCGGCTACTCTTAATTTTTCTATGGTCATACAAATTATCTGAGGGCGATTTATCAAAGGGATATAAAATACATGTTTTGAAATCGAAAAGGAAAATTCCAAGTACTGAGGGATGGGGGAAATCAGCGGGCAGTCGGCAGTCGGCAATTGGCAGTTGGCAGTGGGCTTTTCTTCTTACGGAGTTTTCAGGTATATTCAAGCCTGATGTAAGTAAATATCCTGCATATTCCCCGGTAATTTTTTTTTGTGACTTGTACACTTTTTTTTTAGCTATGAAAAAAATCGACCGGTTAAAATTTCGCTATGAAGTTGCGCGAAAAACCATTCATCTCTCATCGATATCGATCCCGGTGATCTACTACTTTATCAGCAGGGAACTCCACGACGTCATCGCGCAGACGCTGACCGGCATCAACGTCCGCTTGGCG
>CAIVCU010000451.1 GCA_903904495.1 uncultured Chlorobiaceae bacterium | reverse complement strand
TGCCTTTTTATTTTTCCTCCATAGCATCTATAAAAAGCAATACCTTACCTTGGCACCAATTCGACACGACGGTTTTTTTCCCTTCCTGCTTCTGCAGTATTCGGTGCAACAGGTGCCAGATAAGCCACCCCGTTTGCAGTCAGTCGTGCTGCCGGTATACCGAAATCCTTGACGAGAGAAGCAACGACAGCATCAGCACGACGTTTTGAAAGACCCATATTAAACTCATACCCCCCAATATTGTCGGTATGACCGACAACATGAAGCTTCAATGCAGGCTGCTGTTTCAACAGTTTTGCAATTTCCTGAAGCGACGGGCGTGAAGCGGGTTTTATCTCCCATTTGCTGGTGTCGAAATATATTCCGTAGAGAGAGAGACTTTTCCGTTCGCATTCAAGGAGTTCGACATTTGATCGGCAGTTACCGTCACCATTTGCTGAACCATCGGCTGCGTCTCAATAATATCAACAGCGATGTAAGCTCCACGCTTTGCCTTGTAGACCGGATCACTCTTCCCCCATTCTACGAGGGTCAAATTCACATAGACATCTCCTTCAGGACGATTCTTTTTTGCACTAGCGACACAAATCCCCGCTCTTTCAGCCGCAAAAAATATGTAGTTGCTGCGACTGGTTTGAATATCCATGGAACCGAATGGCGCGAGATAATTGTTCCATTCGGTAGCTGCAGGGTCTTTTTTTGAGTCATAGAGGATAACAAATCCTTTAGCCCTGAGCTCATTGAGATAGTTTCTGAAAACCTCGAGAGAGCCGATATCTCCTGCAGCCTCATACCATATCCGTGTCAGTTTGCCTTCAGGCTTCAAAGGCGGCCTGACATATTCCCTTTTTTTTGTTTCCAGATTATATCGTTTGAAGGAAGAGGTCTGTAATTCATATTCATCAAACCGCTTGGCATGGTAACCGACTATTTCCGAACCGGCAAACCGCCGGAGCAGTGGATTATCTTTTGAGCCGGGAAGATCGGCACCAAAGGCTCCAGTGCAGGGTAATAAAGCGGAAATGATGAAAAGCAGTACAATAACCCTGAGATGTTTCATACGACAATATTTCTTGTTGGGATTAGAAAAAATCAGTCTTTTTTTCGTCTGTCACGGACATAGATTGCTTTTGATTGACCTTCTCCGGTAATGCGCTCATCGAAATCGAATAATTTTGTAGCTGCCAGCAACTCTCCCAGCTTCACAAAGCCGTAATTACGCGGATCGAACTCCGGGGACTGTTTTGCGATATTGCTGCCTGTTGTTGCAAGATGAGCCCATCCGCTTTCGTCCGATGATGCCTCAACGGCATTTCGCAATAAACGCACCAGCCTGGTATCCTGCTTGAGTTCTGCTGATGACTTTTTGGCAATCGATTCATTTTCATTGATTTTTGCCCGCAGAACTTCGATATAAATAAATTTGTCACATGCGGATACAAACGCTGCAGGTGTTTTTTTCTCGCCGAAACCGTAAACAAAGAGGCCTGACTCCCTGATTCTCGACGCCAGTTTCGTAAAATCACTGTCACTGGAAACAATGCAGAAGCCCTGAAACTTACCAGTGTACAAAAGGTCCATAGCATCGATGATCAAGGCACTGTCGGTAGCATTTTTCCCCTTGGTATAACCGAACTGCTGAATGGGTTGAATCGAATATTCCAGCAGCACCTCTTTCCAGCTTCTCAGTGCTGTTGAGGTCCAGTCGCCGTATATCCTTTTAACGCTTGATGTACCATACTTTGCGACCTCCGCAAGAAGGCCTTCTATAATGGTTGCCTGCGTATTATCGGCATCAATAAGTACCGCAAGGCGCTCTGTTTTTTCAACGGCCATGATACAGTCCTGTCTTTTGTTTTCTTAAAACAAAACCAAGATGGAGTCAGGATTTAACCTTGAATCCCTGCTCCTCAATAACAGCTTCAATGGCTGAGATGCTTACCATATTCGGATCATAATCCACTGACACTGTTCCCTCGAGCTGAGATGCTTTTACCTCGATGACCCCTTCAAGATCTTCGAGTGCTTCCGTGACAAGCAGTTCACAACTGCTGCATTTCATGCCGCTTACCTGTAATTCATTTTTCATTGTAGGGTAATAAATATTCTTTGTATATCAGGTTCAGAAATTTAACGGATTCATAGTCATTACTTCACTTCGAATAAGTTACATACACTGGTGACAAATAGGAAATATTTTCCCCTAAATCAGCTGCGGGCTTAATCAAGATTGGCAGATCACTCAGGGAGTGAGTATATTAAGTTACTATGATACAATCCATACCACATTCAAAAGTCGGCATTCAACGCCTGCTGATATACTTTTTTCTTGCCAGTCTGACTCTGCTGGCTTCATGCAACCGTCCATCGAATGAGCTGAAAACCCTGCAGCAGCAGGTCTGGAAAAACCCGAAGGACGCCGGTGCATACATGCTGCTCGGTCAAGGTTATGCTCGCAATGAACGCTACAATGAGGCTGCGGAAGCATATAAAAGTGCACTTTCCATAAATCCAAAACTGGATGAAGCCTATCACGCCCTTGGAGCTATTGCTTTCAACCAGAAAAACTATGCTGAGTCACTGAAATATTTTCAAAAACACCTTGAATCCGCTCCAAAAGACTCCCTGACACTCTACGATATCGGCAATGCCTATATGCAGCTTAAAGAGTTTGACAAGGCGGCAAAATCTTACAGCGAATCCATTGACAACAGTGAATCATTTACTGAGGCACATTACAACCTTGCAATCTGTTATCTCAATACAGGACAAAGAGCTGAGGCTCAGGCGATTTATGAATGGCTCCTTAAGAAAAACAATTATCTTGCAGTCTCGCTGCAAAAACATTTCAAAAAAGAAAAAATACTGTGATTTACAGACATCGTGATCACGGAACAGTTTTTGAAGCCAAATACTGAAATCAGAGATTTTTCGATTGGAAACCATTATTGCTGAATTGTTGTATAATCTGTTACAGATAAAGCAATAGAACAGTGTTTGAGAGTTACAATGCCGACAAACGCATATGAGTGAGCAACACAAGATCATTACTTCTTCAGAGGAATCCTTATCAATACAAAAGGCAGTTTCAAGGCTTAAAGAGGCGTTAAGCCTTTTTGATTACAGGAACATATTATCGGATAGCCTTGATCAAAGCCTGCTTGTAACCTTCTCTCAGCCCGTTCAGCCGCTCGAATTCACCGGCTGGCTGTGCTGTCAGCCTGTTTTTCCAAAGCTCTTCTGGATGAACAGGGAAAAGGATTTTTCTGTAGCCGGCATAGGTATTGCCGATACCATAGAGTTTAACGGATCTGGAAATAATGATGAATGTTTCCAGCGATTCGGGCTTGCCGCTGCAGGCAAAGATAGTTCAGCACGCTATTTCGGAGGATTCCACTTCAATAACCAGGAAACACAAGATCCGATCTGGGAGAAGTTTTCCTCGTTTTCCTTTGTGCTGCCGCTTATTCAGTTGACCTTTGAACACAACACGTTCTCTCTCTCATGCCACCTGTGGCTTGAAAGCAGCGTTGACCCTGAGATAAAAATCAGCGCATTAAGTGAGGTACTTGACCTTGTTGTTACCGATTCGGATTGCTCAGCAATGAAACTTCCGGAATTACAGGATCTCTCCTATAATCCTGATGAAAGGATCTGGATAGAACAATGTCAGAAAGCACTGCTGACCTTTCATTCCGGTGGAATGGAAAAAATTATGCTTGCGCGGCAGACAGTTCTTGAATTCAGCAGCAGTTTTTCACCGCTACTCTTTCTGCTGCAGTATCCTTATCCGCAAAATGCTATCTACAGATTCTACTTTGAACCTGCTGAACATCATGCATTTTTCAGCTTCAGTCCCGAACGGCTTTACAGAAGGGACAACGATTTACTCCTCACGGAGGCGCTGGCAGGAACCTGTTCGAAAGAGACTATCAACGGCGGGGACATTCAGGCTTCTGAAGCGCTCCTTAATTCAGAAAAAGATATACGTGAGCATAAATTCGTCAAGGACATGATCTATCAGGAGCTGCTCAAGATCTGCAGTGATATTGATATGCAAGAAGAGGTTCAGGTGCTGCAGCTCAACCGGCTTGCGCACCTCTACACCAGTTGTGCTGCCAGACTTAAACCTGAATTCCAGAATGACAGCGCAGTCCTGAAACTTCTTCATCCTACTCCGGCTGTCGGCGGAGTACCCAAGACCGAGGCCATGAAACATATCGTGGATCTTGAACCTTTCAGCCGCGGCTGGTACGCTGGTCCGGTCGGCTGGATAAGCAGGGATGCAGCAGAATTTTCGGTTGGCATCCGTTCAGCTCTTGTCAATGGTCGTTTTGCCTATCTCTACTCTGGTGCTGGCCTTGTAAAAGGCTCAAATCCCTTTTCCGAATGGGAAGAGGTCGATCAGAAAATCGGGGATATTCTAGCTATAACCCGTCAGGAAGTATGAATGGCAGAAAAATAACCTCACTGTGGAGCAGCATCCTCATTGAAGAACTCATACGGCAGGGTGCTGATTTTTTCTGTATCTCACCCGGTTCCCGTTCTACACCGCTAACCGTGGCGGTTGCAAGAAACCCGAAAGCACGCTGGAAAATGTTTGCGGATGAACGCTCTGCAGGCTTTTTTGCCCTCGGCTATGGTCGTGCCACAGGCAAGCCGGCAGTGCTGATCTGTACATCAGGGACAGCTGTTGCGAACTACTTCCCTGCCGTTGTTGAGGCCTCAATGGACTTTCAACCGATGGTTATTCTTTCGGCTGATCGCCCTTTTGAGCTGCTTGAATGCGGCGCCAACCAGACCATCCGGCAGGAGGGCATGTTCGGTAATTATACGCGATGGAATATGCAGCTCCCTCTGCCGTCAAGGGAGGTCCCGCTCAAAGCCCTGCTCTCCGCCATTGCTTACGCGGTCGCTAAAACAGTGGGTTCACCAGCAGGACCGGTACATCTTAACCAGCCGTTCAGAGAGCCTCTTGAGCCGGTGAGTCCCGATCTGAAGGACCCGTGGCTCGACCAGAAGCAAGAGTGGCTGACAACATGCAACCCGTCAACAGTATCAGCATTACCAGAGAAATATCCGGATTCCGTAACAGTGGCAAGGGTTCGCGAGGCCCTTTCAAAAGCAAAACAGCCACTGATCATTGCCGGCAGCATGCAAAGCACAGCAGAGGGTGATGCGGTCAGAGAGCTTGCTCTGGATCTGCAGGTTCCTCTCTATACCGATCTTTCATCGGGGATGCGATTGTGCAGTGGTGTGCAGCCATGGCAGCTGGCTTTTCAGTCGTCAGAATTCACCAGACACTTCAGACCTGATCTGGTAGTGCATTTCGGTGGTCACATCATAGCGAAACATCCGCCAGCCGCACTCATTGAATGGAATCCTGAGCACTATATTGTCGTACGATCCCATTCCAGCCGGTTCTCTCCCGATCACAACGTCACTCTCAGCATTGAAGCGTCACTTGTACGTACCTCAGCAAGCCTCATGGGTTCACGTACAACGTTTTCCGGCATAAACACAGAGAGTGCCGAAGAGTTTTTCAAACTGGCCGGTGAGCAGATTGATGCAGAAACCCTCGCTCTTCAACCGGTTACCGAAATTTCGGCAGCACGCCTGACCTCGCGCCTTATCACTGCAGAGCAACTGCTCTTCATTTCAAACAGCATGCCGGTCAGGGATATGGACACCTATGGTTTCAACGGACATCCTAACGGTGTAAGGATCGGCATCAATCGTGGAGTAAGCGGGATAGACGGCATTTTATCCACTGCGGCAGGCTTTGCTGAAGGATACCTTAAAGCGGCAACACTGATAATCGGGGATATCGCATTCCTGCATGACATTAATGCACTTTCGCTGCTCAGCACCCTGAGTGTGCCCCTGCAGATCATTGTCCTGAACAATCATGGAGGCGGAATTTTCTCCTTCCTGCCTGTTTCAGAATTCAGTGATATCTTTGAAACCCATTTTGCCACACCCCAGAATTACAGCATCAAGTCCGCGGCTGAAACTTTTGGTGTGGACTATGCATGCCCGCAGACAAACGGTGAATTCGGAGAGATTTACAACGCCGCATCCGTCAGTAATCGAAGCACCGTGATTGAAATTAAAGGCTCCCGCCAGGAGAATCTGCAGCAGCACCGGGCACTGCAGGCAAGAATCAGTGCACTTGCCGAACTCTATCTTTACCGGTAGATTGATAGAAAGCAATCTGGTCAACAGAGTCCATTACCATGCCGTCAACCATACAGAGTGTCCCGTTACATATACAGACCATCGGGAAGAGTTCTTTGCCCCGCATTATCTTTCTTCACGGGTTTCTTGGGTCGGGCAGTGACTGGCTCCCTATAGCCAGGCAACTTTGCGACGACTACTGCTGTATAATGGTTGATCTACCCGGACACGGGAAAGCAAGTTTCCAGCAAACTCCGCAGACCGACGGTTTTTTTGATCAAACCATAGACGCTCTTGCTGAACTGCTGCAGGAGTCGCCTTCCACCCAAAGTTATATAGTCGGTTATTCGATGGGTGGACGTCTTGCTCTTGCTCTTCTTCTCCGTCACCAGGAGCTTTTTTCCAAAGCCGTTATCGTGTCAGCATCTCCAGGGCTCAGGACAGTAAAAGAACAGATCGATCGGCAGGAGCATGATGAAAAAATTGCACGGAAAATCGAACACAATTTTGAAGGATTCATTGAGGCATGGTATGATCAGCCGCTGTTTGCAACCCTTAAACATCATCCTATATTTAAAGAGGTCGAGACCGAAAGGAAGATCAATGACCCCCGGAATCTTGCTCTTGCCATGAGAGTGCTTGGAACGGGCAGACAACGTTCACAATGGGAGAGACTGCAGTATAACAACATACCAGTAAGGTTTTTTGCAGGGGAAAAAGATGAGCGCTACGTTGAGATTGGCCGCCAAATGGTTAAGTTATGCCCTGGATCTGATCTTGAAATTTTTCCTCATTGCGGTCATACCCTGCAGCTTGAAAACAAGGAACTGTTTCTGGATCGTCTGAGATTTTTTTTCAACCAGCAAGAAGAAACGCACTTATGAGCGCAGTAAACTGGATACAAACAGGTGATTTTACCGATATCCTCTACCATAAAGCAGAAGGGATTGCAAAAATCACTATCAATCGCCCGGAAGTTCGCAACGCATTTCGTCCTAAGACTGTGGAAGAGATGATTACAGCGCTTGCCGAAGCGAGAAACGATGAGTCAATCGGGGTTGTCATTCTTACCGGCGCCGGAGACAAGGCATTCTGTTCGGGAGGTGACCAGAAAATACGCGGTTACGCTGGCTATGCTGATGATAAAGGGGTCAACCGGCTGAATGTCCTTGATTTCCAGCGTGATATCCGCACCTGCCCCAAACCGGTCATTGCCATGGTTGCAGGTTATGCAATCGGAGGCGGCCATGTGCTGCATATGCTTTGCGATCTTACCATTGCTGCCGACAATGCCGTCTTCGGCCAGACCGGTCCAAAAGTCGGTTCTTTTGACGGCGGATGGGGAGCAAGCTATATGGCTCGTCTTGTCGGACAGAAAAAAGCCCGCGAAATATGGTACCTTTGCCGGCAGTACAATGCTGCAGAAGCCCTTTCGATGGGACTGGTTAACACTGTTGTACCTCTTGAGCAGCTTGAAAAAGAGACCGTGCAGTGGTGTCGTGAAATACTTGCCAATTCATCGCTCGCCATCAGGTGTCTGAAATCGGCGCTCAATGCGGATTGTGACGGACAAGCCGGACTGCAGGAACTTGCAGGAAATGCCACGATGCTCTATTACATGTGTGAAGAGGCTCAGGAAGGCAAAAATGCTTTTGTTGAAAAAAGGAAACCTGATTTCAGTAAATTTCCAAAAAGACCTTGAATGCAACCCATGCGCTTCTCTACAGGTATGCCATCCCTTATACAGAAACAATATCTGTAAAAGGGCATAGGCTGCTGCAAAGGGAAGGAATTATACTTGCTCTGAAAACGTGGGATGAGGGATTCACAGCCTATGGCGAAATAGCTCCTCTTCCGGGTTTGCACCATGAGAGCCTTGCATCTGCTGAAGCGCAGCTTGTGGAGGTACTTTCAAAACATGAGGTATTTGATCACCGAATTATGCATGAAGGGCTCTTCCCTTCGGTGCGCACAGGACTGGAAATGGCAATGATCAACCTTGATGCCGCCATTTCTGGGACGGCTCCGTCATTTTCCGAGGCGGCAGAACATCCGGCAAAATATGTTCCTGTCAATGCACTGCTTTTCGGCGATACGAAGCAGGTCATTCAAAAGACTGAGAATTATTTCGATATCGGATACCGAACATTCAAGCTTAAAATTTCAGCCGGAAACAGTGATACTGCCATCCAAAGCGTTGAAGCACTGCACGGCATTTTTGGCAACACAATCGAACTGCGACTGGATGCCAATCAGTCGTTCTCACTTGATGAAGCAATTTACCTGGCCGGACAAATTCCAGAAGGAAGCATTGCCTATATTGAAGAACCTCTTGAGTATGCAGAACATATCGGAGAGTTTTACGCAAAAACAGCTATCCGCTCGGCACTCGACGAAACCCTATGGCAAAAGCCGGAATTGCTTGAATACATTCCAACAGAAGCTCTTTCGGCGCTGATCCTGAAACCAAACCGATTGGGCGGAATATCCGTGACACTGGAATTGGCCAGGTGGGCAAAGAAACACAATCTGCTTACGGTTTTCAGCTCAGCTTTCGAGAGTGGAATCAGCCTGAGTTTCTATACATGGCTTGCTGCAACAGCCTCTTCTGAACCAGCAGCATGTGGTCTCGATACCTACCGTTACCTGAAGGACGACCTGCTTGAAACTCCATTCGGAGCAGAAAACGGACTGCTTGATGCCCTCAAACTCTATCGTGAAGGAAATATCATCAAAAAGAGAGATCTCAAACTGACGTCACTCTGGACAATGTAACGTCAGGAGAAGTCTTTGTGAATATTACTCTCTTGAAGCTTTACGTTTAAGACGGAGAACGGCAAACGCTCCTCCAAGACCGGTTATCGGTGCATAAAACGCACCTGAAAAGGCCATATTCATCAGAATGTCAACGAAACTTAGCTTTACCGGAACAAGAGCAAGTTTCTCAGCCGAAACAAGTGCCTGCACCTGCTGCTGAACCTCTGGCCTTCCTTTTGCCATTTCAAGCGCCCAGTCAATCACAAGGGCGAGACTTTCTGTCCCCGGCCTGTAATTAAAAAGTTCCATCAAAGTAAAGGTTATGCCTTCTGAAATCACACCTCCAACCAAACCAGCCAGACACCCATAAGCAAATGCCTGATTGTAGGTCAAGCGGATCTGAAAACGCATGATGGTCTGATGAAGCGCAATGGTTCCTGCAAGGAAAATACCTGCAAAGAGAAAAACATTAAGCAATGTCAGGTAGGGAACAGTTGTCGTCAGAATAATGATTGCGGAGCCCAGTAAAACAGTATAAAGCTTTCCTTTAAATGGCAGAGCAGATTGATTCACTTTTTCAGTAGCCATATACATTCAGGAGAGCCGTTCATTTAAAAAATCATCCATGGTATAAAATCCCGGTTTGGTTTTATGATGCTGGGCCAGCCAGGCTGCAGCTTCCACGGCACCAGTTGCAAAACCTGAACGGTTTTTTGCTGTATGCGAAATAACAATTTCATCAGCATCCGAGTCAATAAAGGCCGTGTGCTTGCCGAACACCCCTCCGAGCCTCAGAGCTGCCACCTGCAATTCTTCAGGAGCAAGCTTCCTGTCATCCGAGAGCTGCCGGACAATGGTTTTCTTCCGGCTGTTTGCCGATAAGATCATATCCGCTGCCCTAAGGGCGGTACCACTCGGGAAATCAGCTTTACCTGTGTGGTGCTGCTCTGCAAAAGCAATATCAAATTCGGAAAACGGAGCAATCAGACGTGCTGCTTCGCGCACACTTCTGAGAAAGATGTTGACGCCCAGCGAAAAATTTGCAGAGTATAGCAGTGATGCTCCTGCGTCAGTTACCTTTTTTTTAACCTCATCCACGACATCATCCCACCCTGTTGTGCCAACAATAACAGGGACACCTGATGCAAGCATGGCTGGAAGATTGCTGAGAAAAGCATCCCTCACGGTAAAATCAATAATGGCATCGCTGCCTTGAAAAACTTCAGGAACAATCCTGGTATCCACATCGAGAGCTGAAGAAGTTTCGTGGCAGCCTGACTGACTGATCACCTGAGCGACCTGCTGACCCATTCTGCCATTTCCTACAAGAGTAAACCTCATAATTTATTGTTGTACTTAACGTTTCTATGAAAAAGCTGCAGTTTCTGCCGGCCAGTTCACGCCTGATTCATAATATCAAGAAGCCTGTCGAGATCGTCATTCGAAAAATACTGAATATGAATTTCGCCCTTACCGCCTTTTTTTTCAACTATACGAACCTTTGTAGCAAGTTTATCCCTTAAAAGAGACTCAAGCTGAGTAACATGTGAAGAGCGCTCGAATGAGTCTGGAGATACCTTTTTAGACTGATCCTTGAACATGCGGTTAACGAGTGCTTCAGTCTGCCGGACTGAAAGCTGACGACTGAGAATCTGTTTCCATACCTTCAACTGCTGCTGCTCACCTGGAAGGTTAATCAGTGCCCTTGCATGTCCGGAAGAAATCTCCCTGTTCCTTATGCTGTCCTGAATCTGTAGGGGAAGTTTGAGAAGGCGGAGAAAGTTACTGACAGTTGAACGGTTTTTGCCTACTTTCAGCGCTATCTCGTCCTGAGTGAGACTGCACTTGGTTGTCAGGCTTTTCAGTGCCAGTGCGACCTCTATAGCGTTAAGATCCTCGCGTTGGATGTTCTCAATAAGGGCAAGCTCAAGTTTACTTGAATCATCATGAGCTTCAATAACATAGGCAGGAATATACTTGAAACCGGCCTGCTGAACTGCCCTGAGCCGACGTTCACCACTGATGAGTTGATAGCCCTCTCCATCCCTGCACACTGTAACGGGCTGTATTACCCCATTTTCAACAATGGAGTTTTTAAGCTCTTCAAGAGCACTTTCGTCAAATTCCTTGCGGGGCTGAAACGGATTGGTCCGTATTTTTTCAACTGGAAGGCTGCCAATACTCCCTTCCTGGGCAAGTTCCCTTTCCTCTTCCTTTGATCCCGAATCAAACCCTTCATCCGGAATAAGTGCTTTCAACCCTCTTCCCAGTGCGTTTTTTGACATATCGCTCCACCAGCTAACCGGTCAGCTGCTACTGCCGGACTTTAAATTTTTTAATATTACCGTCTCTTTCGAAAATCTCCTGTGCCAGATCGAGATAATCTTTCG
>CAIVCU010000450.1 GCA_903904495.1 uncultured Chlorobiaceae bacterium | reverse complement strand
TTGACCAGTTTAGTAAACAAACTGCCTCTTTTCTGATCAGTTACCGCCTTTTTTCTTTTAATGGTCGCCCATTTGCTATGTCCTGACATAATAAAAAACTGCTGATTTAGTATTCCCGTTGCACCATGCCTATGATGATAATAGATTTATTTTCTTTAAATAAAATCAAATCCACCGGCATTCGTGCAAGTTACTCACAAGAAAAAACAATGACAAACTTGATGACCGCCTATCAGGGAGAGCCGGGAGCCTACAGCGAGATAGCCGCGCTCAGGATAGGAGAGCCAAAACCATTTGAATCGTTCGAAGAGGTTTTTGCAGCCGTTGAAAACAATAAGGTGGCGTATGCAGTCATCCCGATAGAAAACTCACTCGGGGGAAGCATTCATCAAAACTATGACCTGTTGCTTCAGCATCCCGTTACTATCGTTGCCGAAACCTTTGTCAAAGTTGAACACTGCCTTCTCGGTATCCATAATGCTACAATAGAAAACGCCAGTAAAGCGCTTTCTCATCCTCAGGCGCTTGCCCAATGCCGTAATTTTTTTGCGACACATAAGAACATTAAGCCCGAGGTCGCCTATGATACTGCCGGCAGTGCTAAAATAATCGCCGCCGAAAAAGATCCTACGCATCTCGCAATAGCCTCAAAAAGGGCTGGAGAACTTTACGGACTGGAAATCCTGCAGAAAAACCTGGCCGATGAGGAGTGGAACATTACACGATTTTTCTGTATTTCACATTCAGAAATAAGCGATCCGTTACGTTTCAAGACAAAACCGGATACTTCACAGCACAAGACATCCATCGCGTTCACTCTTCCCAATGAGCAGGGTTCACTTTTCAAGGCACTTGCAACATTTGCCATGCGGGATATTGATCTGTCAAAAATAGAATCGAGACCTTTCAGGAAAAAAGCGTTTGAGTACCTTTTTTATGTCGATTTCATCGGTCACCAGCATGACCCGAATATTCATAACGCACTCAGCCATCTCAGGGAATTCGCAACGATGGTCAAGGTGCTTGGAAGTTATGGGGTCGTTACAGCATGAGCAATAATCAACTTGAGTTCTTTCTTCCTGCTGACCCGGAATTAAAAGTCGAAACGATCACGCCACAACACGAAAAGCCTGCCCTTTTTCTGCTCGATGGCATGGCTATTATCTACCGGGCCTTTTTTGCTTTGCAAAGAGCAGGCATGACAAGCCGGGACGGAATGCCGACAGGCGCGATTTACGGATTTGCATCAGCACTCTTTAAGATTTTTGAAACCTACAAACCACACTACCTGGCGGCGGTATTTGACAGCAAGGAAAAAACCTTTCGCCACGATATGTATCCTGCTTATAAAGCCAACAGGCAGACTCCCCCTGAAGATCTTATCGTACAGCTTGATGCCGTGTTTGAACTGCTTGCAGCTCTTGATATACCACTTCTCAAAGCCCCTGGCTATGAGGCTGACGATCTTATCGGGACTGCTGCCCGAAAATTCGAAGATGCTTGTCAGGTCTACATTGTCACACCGGACAAGGATCTTGCCCAGCTTGTACACGACGGTGTAAAAATCCTCAAGCCCGGCAAAAATCAGAATGAGCTGGACCTGTTCGGGCAAAAGGAGATAACCGAGCAGTTCGGAGTAGCACCTGAACTCTTCACTCAGTTCCTGACACTGACCGGCGATACCTCTGACAATATTCCCGGAGCAAAAGGGATAGGACCTAAAACCGCTTCAAGCCTGCTGCTTACATACGGCTCTCTCGAGAATATTTATAAGCATCTGGACGATATTTCCCCGAAAAACCGCCAAAGCCTGGAAGAATTTCAGCCACAACTTGATCTAATAACAAAGCTTGTAACCATCCGCACCGATCTGCAGATGGATGTTACCCTTGAAGAACTTGAGTGTGGAGTTCCTGACAGAACTAGACTAATACCCTTGCTGCAAAAGCTTGGTCTTAAAACTATTATATCCAGACTCCCGGCTGTCTTCAATGAATACGAGCAGTCATCTTCGGATGAGGCTTCACTGCATCACCCAACCGATCAGCCGGACGACAAACAGCCTGAGCTCCGATCACCGCAAAGCGGTGCTGACTATGCTCTGGTCGATACATCAGAAAAACTGAATGAACTGGTTCTCTCACTTCAAAAAGCCAAACGGGTTGCTGTCGATACGGAAACAACAAGTCTGGATACATTTGAAGCTGAACTGGCTGGTATGTCATTTTCAATTGAAGCAGGGAAGGCACGTTATATTTCGTTTAATAAAAAGGCACTTCAAAGGGAGAGCACCATTGAAATACTCAGGCCCATACTTGAAAATCCATCAATACTGAAAAGCGGGCAAAACCTCAAATATGATATTCTGGTCCTGAAAAAATACGGGATAGCGCTCTCTCCTGTAGGATTTGACTCAATGCTTGCGAGTTATGTGCTCGATCCGGAAGAAAAACATAATCTCGATGACATGGCAGCCCGTCATCTCGGTTACAGGACAACAACCTTTGAGGAACTTGTCGGAACCGGAAAAACAAAACTGAGCATTTATGATGTTGAACCAGAAAAGCTCTCTGACTATGGCTGCCAGGATGCTGATCTAGCCCTTCAGCTTGAAGATATGTTCCGCAAAAAACTCGAATCGGAAAAAGAGCTGCTCTGGCTTTGCGAAAACATAGAATTTCCTCTTGTCGAGATCCTTGCAGCAATGGAATATGAAGGAATTTGCATCGAC
>CAIVCU010000449.1 GCA_903904495.1 uncultured Chlorobiaceae bacterium | reverse complement strand
ATTCCAGTCATGTGGAGTTTTCTTTGTGGTGCGGTTGCAAGCGGCGGGTTTGGATGGGACAAGATTATCGGCATAAAATTCATACTCGGAATGCTGCTGACCGGACCTCTGGCAAGCGGTACCTGCCAGATGCTCAACGATTATTTTGACCGTGATCTCGATGAGATAAACGAGCCTAACCGCCCGATACCCGGCGGAGCAATGTCGCTGAAAAATGCAACAATACTGATTGCCATCTGGTCGGTGCTTTCTGTTATCACAGGATATCTGATTCATCCTCTTATCGGATTGTATGTCGTCATCGGTATTATCAACGCCCATCTCTATAGCGCGAACCCGATAAAGTTGAAAAAGCGACTCTGGGCGGGTAATATCATTGTGGCCGTTTCGTACCTGATCATTCCATGGATTGCCGGACAAATAGCTTTCAGGCCGGCCTTTACACTCTCAACGCTTCAACCATCACTTATTGTTGCTGGGCTTTTTACTCTTTCGAGCACAGGTACCATGACTATCAACGATTTTAAATCAATTGAAGGCGACCGGCAAAACGGAATCAGAACTCTCCCGGTAGTTTTCGGTGAAACCAACGCTGCACTGATTGCAGCAGTGCTTATCAATAGTGGGCAGCTGCTGGCTTCCGGCTACATGTTCATTATCGGCCAGACCCTCTATGGAGTCATTGTCGGTCTACTGGTCATTCCTCAGTTTATTCTGCAGTTTTCCCTTATCCGCTCGCCGGGAACGATGGATGTGCGCTATAATGCCATTGCTCAAAACTTTCTTGTAGCCGGTATGCTGCTCTGTGCATTTGCCATTAAAGCTGCAAGACCATGAGGTTCAGTTACAGTCCGGAAATTTCGGTGATTATGCCCACCTTCAACCGGGCACGTTATCTTGAAAACGCAGTACAAAGCGTTCTTGCACAATCAGTCGAGAACTGGGAGCTTATTATTGTCGATGACGGCAGCTCGGACAACACTTTTGAAACGCTTGACCCTTATATCGGCCGATTTCCAAATATCCGCTACCTGAAGCATAAGAATCGGAAACCCGCTCTTTCGCGGAATGCGGGTATTCAGGCCTCTTTCGGCCGCTATATCACCTTTCTGGACAGTGATGACTATTATCTCGGTAATCATCTCGAAACAAGAATGGCCATTCTAAAGGAATATGAGAACGTTTCACTGCTTTCCGGCGGGTTTCTCTGCGATGAAACCATCCGGGTCAAAGACTGCAATAATACCGACAAGCTTGTTCACATCCGGGAGTGCACTCTTGGAGGCACTTTTTTCGGAAAACGAGAGATCTTTTTTGCTCTTGAGGGGTTTAGAGACTTGGAATATGCTGAGGATGCCGACCTGTGGGAAAGAGCTTCATCGCTCTTTTCAGTTAAAAAAATAGAAGATCCGAAAACTTATGTCTACCGGCGTGCAGAGGACAGTATCACCATTAATTATTAGCTCGCGATGATCACATCTGTAACCGTTTACTGCAGTTCAAGCAATCTTGCGCCCCGAGAGTACTTTACCGCAGCTGCTGATCTCGGTCGTGAGCTTGCAACGCGGAACATCGGTCTGGTCTTCGGAGGAGGGCGGGTAGGCTTGATGGGCTGCATTGCTGATGCGGTGATGGAACAGGGTGGAACAGTAAAAGGTATCATACCGAGGTTCCTTGAAGAACGGGAGGTTGCCCATTACGGGCTGAGTGAGCTGCATGTGGTTGAGACCATGCATGAGCGCAAAATGAAACTTGCTGAATGGGGAGATGCCTATCTTGTTCTGCCCGGCGGGTTCGGTACCCTTGATGAACTGATTGAAGTCATTACATGGAAACATCTTGGCCACCATCATAAACCGATCATCCTCTTGAATCTGAACGGATTCTGGAATCCCCTGCTCCTTTTTTTCAACCGAATAGCAGAGGAACATATGATAACGGATCAACATAGCAGATACTACTCGGTCTGCAATACCATTGAGGAAGTGCTTGAGATGCTGCAACCGTTGAACCGGTAACGATTCGACTGAATGTGCTCAAACCTTTACAGGAACCTCATGAGGAAAAAGAGTGTTGCTTCAAGTACAGCTCAATGGCTATCCAACAAATGAGATCCTATCATGAAACTAATCTTTGTCTACAACGCCGACAGCGGAGCCATCAGCGGCCTCTTTGACATCGGCCATAAAATTATCAGCCCGGGAACCTATTCCTGCGGTCTATGCAGTCTTACTTTCGACACTTTCACTGAAAAGCAGACCTGGAGAGCATTCAGGGAAAGCTCCCCGGTCGAAATGGAATTCCTGCACCGCGATGAGTTTGAGAAAAAATACAGCCTCAAATTTGATTATCCTGTAATTCTTCGTCAAGATACGGAGATTGAGATTCTTCTTTCAAAAAAGGAGATTGACAGTCTTCCTCATCTTGATGATCTTATTGCAAAAATCAAGGAGAGTTTGAAGTAGAAGAAAGAATCGATCCTATAGGTGTTTAGAGACCTATAGGACCGATAACGTTAAACTCTCTCTTAGAAGCGTTTTTGATAGATGTGGCAGTAGGGCTGATGGCCGTTCTTTTCATAATAGTCCTGGTGGTAGGACTCCGCCTCCCAGAATGTTCCTGCTTTTTCGACGCTGGTGACGACATTGAACCCCTTGGTTTTTAAGAGT
>CAIVCU010000448.1 GCA_903904495.1 uncultured Chlorobiaceae bacterium | reverse complement strand
TTTTTGTTGTGCTTCAGGATATGGGCCGCTTCATGGAAAAAGGTGAACCAGAAAATATCGTTCCGGTTCAACCGGTTTGAGAGTTGAATCAGGGGATTGCCTTTCACCCAGCGGGTTGAACCATGCAGTGGCGCTTTCGGCAGGCAGGGTGTGTGAACAACCTTGACACCGGCTTTCCTGCACAGTTCCTGCAGTTCAGGAAAGAAATCATCGGCACCGCTGATCACCAGCTTTTTTATCTCCTGCAAGGTTTCCACAAAGGCGTTCCTGTCAAAATCCGGCACCTGAAGCAATTCCGCCTGCCGCTCTCCCTGCCGAAGCCACGCGGCAACGGCATAGGGATCCTTGCTGTTTTTTTCGCTCATACGGTAAGCTGTGGCATAGACCTGCCCGTGGTAGAACGTTTCATAGACTTCAGGGCTTGCCACGTTAAAAAAGGAGAGCAGGGCTTTGCCTGCGTTAGCCGAACTGCCGTCAAAGGCAATCCATCCTTTTGCTTTCATCTCCTTGCAGGGAAACCTTTTCGCCCACTCTTTCGCCTGAAGCAGCGTTTCAGCTTCATCAATTTCAGCAAGTTTAAGGCGGTAACGCCGCTCAAGCTCCAACCAGAAATCAGCAGGAATCCCGACAACCCGCTCAAGCTGAATTGCGGTTTCGGGAGTAATCTGCGCTTTGCCCTGAATAATCTCGTTAATAGTTTTCTTCGGCCTGCCCATTCTGTCTGCAAGCTCAGCTTGTGTCATGGAGGTATATTCGATATGCTCGGAAAGTGTATCGCCTGGGCATGGCAACAATTCTCGGGCTATTGCAATATCTTCTTCTGTCCTATACATGGTATTTCGTTCGTTTTAATGGTAATCTTCCCCAATTGCCGTAATCTCGATGTCAGTTACCAGTTTCCAGTCAAGCGCTCCATCTTCTTTCCGAGGAAGCGGATTATGATCGGGAATAAAAATAAGACGATGATTCGGAGAGATGTCAACCGCTAATTCACCAACTCTGGGTGCTTTAAGTGCATGACAGTTGGCTGCAGGCACATTCCGCATAGCATCGAGGTTGGGAGCCACAGAAAGCTGTTCAAGACGAAGAGCCACCTTTTTTGCCCTGTCACCATAATATTTCCTTATGGCAGAAAGGCTTTCAACGCTTTTTTCCAGTTTGCGTGTGTGGTAGCGAATCTTCATCAATAAAGTAACAAAACTTATCTGAAAAATCAATTTTAATTAACCTAAAAGGTTAATACTATTTCAGCTTCCATTGTATTGTAAAGAGAGTTTCTTCCTCTATCCGCTGCGTCATCCTTGCCTCAACCTCTTCGAGTAATCCATCTTTTTTGCCTTCAATCTGATCCTGCGCCTCAAAAAGGTGGCGCCGTTTTTCGTCGCGCTGCTTTTCAAGTTCCTTTACGTGGCGGCGTTCCTTTACCTTGCTTTCAAGATCGGAGAGCTTACTGGCTTCTGCCTTGCGAAGCCTGATTTCCGCATCAAGGTCTTTAATCTCCCGCTCAAGGCTGAGCTTCATGTCTTCAGCCCATTTGTCGAGCTTTTCATACTCGTCATCAAAAAACTGCGCGTTTCGGGCGTTGTTTTCCTTGAGGATTATTTCAGTAGCCTCTTTGTTCATGACGGTGAAGTGCTTTTCAACCTCCTCCGGGATCACAAGGTTTTTTCCCTCTGTTGCGTCAAGTGAGAAAAATTTACGGCAGAGGTCGTGGTCGAGCAGTTCGCCTGTTTCGGTAAACCCGGTATGCAGCAGAAAGTCCTCTGTTTCAAAAGAGGAGATTGTCAGACAGCGAAGCTGGAGCCATCCACTCTTTCCACTAAAGGGCTCAAGAAGAGTGATCTGTTTGGGTGTGCCGGAATAGTTAAAATGCAGCTCTTTCGTCTCAAGCGGTTGTTTTTTGCATGTTTCAATAATCCGGCGGGCAAGCGGATGGCCGGTACGGTAGATGTTGGTGTCGTCCTCAACTTCTATTTCAGACTTTTTTCTGTTGGCTGCCGTTCGCAGCAGCAGATAGGGGCCGGGATGTATCTGTTCGCCGGGAAATGGATTGCTGTGCAGTCTGAAAGCATTGTCGGATTGATCGAATGCCGCACAGTCGCGCAGGAAGTATCTGGTGATATGCCAGAGCCACTGCTCATACTGGTTGAGGTAGTTCCGGCCTGTTTCAAGGCTGAAGCGGAGCTTCTAGTGAACCTCTTCATCAAAGTTTTCCAGCAGGTTCTGACGGGTATTTTCGAACCGTTCCTCGATATTGTGTTCAAGCTCCTCCTGCAGGCGGTCAAAAGCCTCCTGTATCTCTTCAGACCTGCGGCATTCCTGATAGATAGAAGCAATCCGTTTCTCAAAATCAACGCCGCCTTCAATGCTCCCGAGCACCTCATCGCTGGCTCCGAATACGCCGCTGAAAAGCCGGAATTTCTGGTCGAGCAGTTGATAAACCCTGTTGTCAGCTTCATTGGCCATGTTCAGAAAGTTGACGACAACGACATCAAAGCGCTGACCGTAGCGATGGCAGCGGCCAATGCGCTGCTCGATACGCTGAGGGTTCCAGGGCATATCGTAGTTGACCACCAGCGAGCAGAACTGCAGGTTAATCCCTTCGGCAGCAGCTTCTGTGGCAATCATGATGGTTGCTTCGTACCGGAAATAATCAACCAGAGCCTGACGCATATCAGCCGTAGGCGAACCGCTTACCCGGTCGGTACCTTTATGCTGCTCAATCCATGCCTTGTAAATTTTTCTCGATTCCTGGTCGTTATTTGAACCGTTGAAGAGCACGATCTTGCCGCCAAATCCCTGCAGTTCGAGATTTTTTTTCAGATAGATCTGTGTACGGGTTGACTCGGTAAAAATTATGGCTTTTTCTGGCGCTCCGAGCTCCTTCAGTTTCCTGAATCCGCTGAAGAGAGCGGTTGCCAGCTTGTCACCTTTCGAGTTCTTCTGAATGATTCTGGCAAGTCGGGCGAACTCCCTCAGTTCGTTCCGTTCAGCAAGTACCGCTTCCCGCTCTTCCTCCGTGAGAGGTTCTTCAGGTTCATCAAGTGGAGGTTCGCCGTTTTCGTGCCACTCTTCTCGCAGTTCGTCAAAGGTCTCGAAGTCAAGGGAAATGGTCTCATCATCACTGTTCGGTACCTGCCGGTCAAGCAGGGCGTCAAGCTTTGCGGCAAGTCCTTCAAGGGTGCCCTGAATGGCAAAGGTTGATGAGGCAAGCAGCTTTCTGAGAATCAGCGTCATGAGCTTGCGCTGACTGACTGGCAGGGCGTACAAGTCGGGCTTGATCAGATAGTTGGAAACGAGATCATAAAGCTCCTGCTCTTCCTTGTAGGGATAGTACTCCTGAACAATGGCAAGGCGGTTGGTGTATTTGACATATTCAAGCACCTGGCGCCTCAGCGTCCGCTTGCAAAGCGGCTTCAGGCGCTCTTTCAGCTCATTGAAATTCCCATCTTCGAGGATGCGGGAGTAGCGACTCTTGAAACTTTTCAGGTCACCGAAAGCGTAGTCGTCAATGATGCTGACCATGCCGTACAGCTCCAGAATCGAGTTCTGCAGCGGTGTGGCCGTCAGAAGAACTTTTTTGCAGGCGGAAAGAGAGCTCTTTATTGATTGCCCGATGCGGTTGGATGATTTATAGACATTGCGAAGCCGGTGAGCTTCGTCAATAATGACAAGGTCCCATTGAACAAAGCCAAGGAGATCTTCCCTGGCACGTGCAAACTGAAAGGAGCAGATAACAATTTCCTGACGCTCAAAGGGGTTTCGATTTCCTTTTTTTTTCTCGGCATTAAATGATTTCGATTCAAGAATAACCGAGGGGAGGTAAAACTTGTCGGCAAGTTCCTGATTCCACTGCTTGCGCAGACTTGCCGGACAGATTACCAGCAGCTTTCTTTTGCGCTCAGCCCAAAGCTGGGACAGAATAATTCCCGCTTCGATTGTTTTTCCAAGACCGACTTCATCGGCAAGTATTGCCCCTTTGGATAAGGGCGATTTGAAAGCGAATAAAGCAGCATCAATCTGGTGAGGGTTCAAGTCAACCTGGGCATCCTGCAGCGAAGCCGTCAAG
>CAIVCU010000447.1 GCA_903904495.1 uncultured Chlorobiaceae bacterium | reverse complement strand
TTAGCCTGCTTGTCTTTATCGTATTCCGCCATGTTGATGCATCTCCTCTTTTCGGTTATGATTGTTTCTGTACTATTTCTTTCTTTTATCGGAGTGCGGCTGCAATATTGCCGCCATCTACCGTTGTAATAGAACCTGTTGTTCTTGTCTCAAGTGCAAGATGCACGAAGGCCTCTGCAACGTCTTCAGCGGTTACCTCCAGCTGCAGCAGGTTGCCTGCCATATACTCTTTTTCGCTCAGGCCCCGGGCTGTTGACCGGGCTTTAATCATCTCTTCAGTAAGAAGACCGCTTCGTATACGGTCGGCATTGATACCATTTGAACGAATACCGTCGCGTCCATGATCAAGGGCATATTGACGAACAAGAAACATTGTTGCAGCTTTAGGCAGTCCATAGGGTCCGAAATCAGGACCGGGATTGACTGCCTGTTTTGAAACATTAAACAGTAAAACGCCACCCGTACTCTGCAGTTTCATGACCCTGACAGCCTCCTGGGCAATGGACTGGTGTGAAAAGAAGTTGAGCTCGAAGCTTTTGCGCAGCACTTCATCGGAGACCTCGCCAATACGCCCCTGAATGGCTGCTCCAACATTGGAAACGACAATATCCAGACCGCCAAACCGGCGGCAGACAGCATCGAAAGCTGAACGTACAGCTGCGCGGGAAGTAACATCACATGGAAGAGCAAGAACATGGCCGCCGATTTCTGCTGCGGCCTTTTCAAGTGACTGTAGAGAAAGATCGAGAACAACAAGTTCGGCACCTTTCTGACGGAATGCTTTTGCAGTTGCAAGTCCAATCCCGCTTGCGGCTCCGGTAACCATGACAACTTTTCCGGCAAAAACATCATGATGAACCTTGTTCATCTTAGCCTGCTCCATATCCCAGTACTCTATCTCAAAAGCGTCACGGTCACTGATAGATTCAAATGTGCCAAGCGACTCGGCATCAAGAATTGCTGCGGCAGTAGAGGTGGCAATATCCGCATTGACTGCGGCTGACGCAGCACTCCTGCCCAGTCCGAAAAGTCCAAGACCGGGAACCAGAACCACTCTCGGCAACGGATCGAGCATGGTTACCTGCATGCCTGAAGCCTGCTGTTGAGTGGTAAAATAGTCGGTGTATTCCTGGCGGTAACGTTGCACCGCATCCAGCACAGCCCTCTTGAATCCTGAAATATCCTCAGCACAGGGGGGAGGAAGTACAAGGGGTTTGTTTTTGGTCCGGATAATAAAATCCGGAGTCATAGCCCCCTTCTGGCTCATACGAGCAAGATCAGTACTATTGACATACTCAAGAATAACGTCAGAGGTACGGAAATCGAGAACAAACTGGCGATACTCTCGCGTACCCGGAGACTTTTCATCAACACATGCTCCCCTGATGACAGGAGCGGCGACTTCTACCGGAGCTGATGCCGGAAGCACTACTGATGGAAAGGTTTTCCTGCCTGCCGATGCAATCCGTGCTTCAAGTTTACTGACGGCATCGATCATTCGAGTGTAAGCCTCTTCGGCTGTGGAACCAAACGTTACCAGACCATGCTTCTGAAGCACCAGCCCGTTAATTTCCGGATTTGCCTCATAAACAAGAGCGGCCGAGCGGGCAAGTCCGATACCCGGCTTGATATAGGGAACAGAACCAAAGCTTTCACCAAGCGTTTCCCGGCAAAGCATCACTCCGTCCGGCTGATTACTTATGGTAAGAAGAGCGAACGAGTGCGTATGTAAAATAAAGCGGTGCGGAAGAAAAGAGTGAAGGAGCGTCTCAATTGAAGGAGTCAGCCTCTGCTCAGTCATATGATCGGTCAGACTGAACATGTTCAAAAGCAGAAGATATTTAAATTCTTTCGTAGAAAATCGCCGAAGCGCTTCTTCGCTTACCCTGTCGTTTCGGCCAAAGAGCTCTCCAAGTTTGCGCAGCGGACCCAGTCTGAGTGGTGTGTAATCAAGGCCGGTAACACGACTCAGATCAATCCCGCTGGCTTTAATCAAAAGCACTTCAGAACGGTTACCAACCATATCAGTGAGTTGGCATTTAACGGAGGTGTTCCCCCCGCCATGCATCACCAGCGAACTTTCACTTCCAAGCAGCCGGGAAGCATAGACCAGTTCAGCCAATTCAGATGGTATCTCGGGTGAGCTGCACTGCTCTTTGACGGAGCGTTGAAGATCAGTGTCATTCCAGAGGTTCTGCATAGGAAATCATACTTCTCACACCGGAAAGCGATGTGTATTGTTGAAAAATAACGAGAGACAAAAAAATGAACCTGGATTCAGTGGCTGGCTTTTTTCTGCTTCTTTTCATGCCAACCCTCAATAAAAAATCCAGCACTGTAAATAATGAGAAAACCGGGTATAATAGTCCCGAGAAACGTCATCCTGTCACCAATTGTCTGGAGCTGACCAGACGACCAGATCATCCACACAAGCACATACCAGGCCGGCCCGACAAAGAGAAATGTGGTATTCCAGAGTCTTTTAAAACTGTATTTCATGGCATAGTATAAGTCATAACAGTAAAAAAGCAGACAAGGTCAGATCTGACCATCAATCCGGAGTTTACGTTCGTTGAGTTTTTCAAGAATGATCCTGGTCAGATACTGAAGTGCATTGATCACATAGGTGAAATAAGCCAGAAAAGCTTCCCATATAAGCACATGTTCAGGATAGCCAAGAAAGGCCATAATAAAATAAAGAAGATGGAATACTGATGCTACGGTACTTCCGATATCTTCCCAGACAAACTCTTTTGAGTATACCCATTTATTGAAAACCTCCTTTTCAAAAAACATACCTGTAATGAAAAGAAGGGCAAAAAACAGTGTTTTAAAAAGAATTGCAATGCTGACCCAGTAAAATTTCGTAACGAAAAGACCA
>CAIVCU010000446.1 GCA_903904495.1 uncultured Chlorobiaceae bacterium | reverse complement strand
GTGTCATCTGCTGACGGTGTCCGTTTCTGGACTGGTAACGTTTTCTGCGTTTTTTCTTGAAAACGATCACCTTGTCATCCTTGACATGACCAAGAACTTTTGCCTGAATGCTGCCGGCTGGGTTAAGGTCAGTATTTGCACCGTCAATGGCAGCCATGGTTTTGATCTCCAGGGTATCGCCAATTGAAGCTTGTTGTTTAGGGACGAAAAGTGTATCCCCCTGTCTTACCAGAAATTGTTTATCGGAAATCTTGATCAACGCCTGCATCGTGTACAAATATTTTAGTGATAAAGGTCTCAAATATAGTATTAATTCAATGAAAATCAAATTACTGATCACATATAGTGCTGCCTGGTTCAGAGAAGAAAAAAAGTGACAATGAGAACCAGTGCAAACATGGTGAGAGAAATTCCAAAAAGACGGTACCATTTTACATACTCTTGCTTCGAACATGGGTAGGTGAGCGAGCTGACTGAAAGTATGATATAACCGATGGTCAGGGCAATCTGAAGAACGATAAGAAGTGATTTTACAAACACCGGGATTGTCCATCCGTGGTAAAAAACGGCAAGCAGGATGCCGGAGAGGATAACCCCTATGACAGCAACGTCTGCAACCTTTGTTTCCAGTTTGATAAACCGCTTTAGCAAGGCAGCAAATTCTGTGTGGTTGCCGTCATTGCCTGTAAGTTTGCTTTCAATGGCTTTCAGGAAAAAGAGCGATGCCAGAACAGAGCCAAACCACGCCGCAAAAGATACAATGTGCACAAACCGGAGTATTGTATGAAAAACCATAGGTTTAAAAATTGAAGTATTACCCGGCAGGCGTTTTTCTGAACATACTTTTTTCTCAACCTCAAGTCAAGCCCGAGAGCGCATTTCCGGCTATTGTTTATTATGTTGCGCTGAAGTAGCTTCTTTTTCTTGAAGCGGTTCGGGGGCGCCGCTCTTTATACCGGCTTAATAACTGATTATTAGCACAATGAGCAAAAAAGAGGGTATTGCCGTGAAAGAGCACTCTCCGATGATGCGCCAGTATCTGGAGGTAAAAGAACGTTATCCTGATTTTTTGCTGCTTTTCAGAGTCGGTGATTTTTATGAAACCTTTTTTGAAGACGCCGGGCTCGTTTCCGCTGCTCTGAACATTGTTCTCACAAAGCGCTCTGCTGAAATACCTATGGCCGGATTCCCTCATCATGCCAGTGAAGGGTACATTGCCAAACTTGTAAAAAAAGGGTTCAAGGTTGCGATTTGCGACCAGGTTGAAGATCCCGCCTCAGCAAAAGGTATTGTCCGTCGGGAGATTACTGATATTGTCACACCGGGCATTACCTACAGCGACAAGATTCTTGATGACCGGCACAACAACTATCTTTGTGCTGTAGCGTTTCTAAAAGAGGGCAGGACGCTTTTAGCCGGTGTCGCTTTCATTGATGTTACTACAGCTGAATTCAAAATTGCCTCGTTCCTGCCCGATGATATGGCCCAGTTTATCCTTTCGCTTCACCCTTCGGAAGTCCTTGTATCTTCGGCAGATAAAGAACGGGTGGAGCTTCTGAAAAAGGGGCTCACCAGGGAGACTCTTGTTTCCGAACTTGATGCATGGATGTTCAGTGAAGATCAGTCTCAGGAGGTGTTGTCACGACAGTTCAAGACCCACTCACTCAAAGGGTTTGGTATTGACGGCAGCAGGGCAGGCAAAGTGGCTGCGGGTGTTATTCTTCAGTATCTGGAGGAAACTCGGCAGAACAGCCTTGCGTATATTACCCGGATCGGTGAGTTGCATAGCAGTGAGTACATGACTCTCGATCTGCAGACGAAGAGAAATCTTGAAATTATCTCTTCAATGCAGGACGGCACTCTGAACGGCAGCCTTCTTCAGGTGATGGACCGTACACGGAATCCAATGGGTGCGCGTCTTATCCGTCGATGGTTGCAGCGGCCTCTGAAAAAAATTGAGGATATCCAGCTGCGACTTGAAGCCGTTGAAGAGCTTGTTGAATTGAGGGGACTCAGGGAAGGCCTTTCTGAACAGTTATCAGGAATCAATGATCTTGAGCGCACACTTTCTCGTATTGCAACCTTCCGCACCATTCCCAGGGAGGTCCGGCAGCTTGGGTTCTCGCTCTCTGTCATCCCTCTCCTTAAGGAGCTGCTTGGTGATGCAGGGTCACCGAGGCTTCGACTGCTTGCAGCCTCGTTAAGTCCGCTCCAGGAACTTGCCGGGCGCATCGAAGAGGCTATTGATCCTGAGTCAGGTGCTTCAATGCGTGACGGGGGTTATATCCGCATGTGCTATCATGCTGATCTTGATGAGCTTCGTTCTATTGCCTCGACGGCCAAGGATCGGCTTATGGAGATTCAGCAGCAGGAACGGGCTGGCACTTCGATTTCATCGCTTAAGGTCAGTTTCAACAAGGTTTTCGGCTACTATATCGAAATAAGCCATGCGAATCGCGACAAGGTTCCCGCTTATTATGAAAAAAAGCAGACACTTGTCAACGCCGAGCGTTATACCATTCCTGCGTTGAAAGAGTATGAGGCAAAGATTCTCAATTCCGAAGAGAAAAGCCTCATCCTTGAAGCACAGCTCTTCCATGATCTTTGTGCTATGATAGCTGAGCACGCTTCTGCCATACAGGAAAATGCTGTTATTATCGCCGAAATAGATTCGCTATGCTCGTTTGCACTCTCCGCCTCCGAATACGGATATTGCAAACCGGAGATCAAGGCGCATGAAAAGCTTCTGATAGTCAATGGCCGTCATCCGGTACTTGAAAGAATGATGAGTGCAGATGAGCCCTATGTACCGAATGACTGTGTGATTGATGAAAAGCAGAAAATGCTGATCATAACCGGTCCTAATATGGCTGGAAAAAGTTCGTTTCTGCGCCAGACAGGGCTGATTGTGTTGCTTGCGCAGGCAGGAAGTTTTGTCCCGGCAGAACGCGCTGAAATCGGGCTGGTGGACAGGATTTTTACACGAGTTGGCGCTTCGGACAACATTACCTCCGGTGAAAGCACCTTTCTTGTTGAAATGAATGAAGCGGCAAGCATTCTCAACAACGCCACGACCGGCAGTCTGCTGCTCCTGGATGAAATAGGGAGGGGAACCAGCACGTTTGACGGCATGTCGATTGCATGGTCGATGAGCGAATATATATCCCGTTCCATTCAGGCAAGGACGCTTTTTGCAACGCACTACCATGAGCTTGCGGAGTTGGAAACACGTCTGCCCGGGGTTGTGAACTACAATGCCACTGTCGTGGAGACCGCTGACACTGTTATTTTTTTACGGAAAATTGTCAGGGGCTCCACAGATAACAGTTATGGTATCGAGGTGGCTAAAATGGCAGGCATGCCTGCTGAGGTTATTACGCGCGCCAGG
>CAIVCU010000445.1 GCA_903904495.1 uncultured Chlorobiaceae bacterium | reverse complement strand
GTATGTCTGATAGCAAACATCAAAACAAGAACCAAGGAGTTGCTCAAGACACCTCGATGAAAAAGAGCATGAATCCGCCGTCGAGCGGTGAACGTCCGCCGCCACCTAAAGCACAAGTAGCGACACCGCCGCCGCCAAAAGCGCCCCCCCCAAAAACAAAATAAACACCTATGTCCGATCAGGTTGCTCGTGCAATCGCATGAGTAATCTGATCTGCAAGGCTTTCCCCTTGGGCGTTCTTCTTTTCAGCAAGAAGAAATAACCCCTTGCCGTCGCTCTTGGTAGCCCATAGTTCGCCGAGTTTGAAAGGACATGGTTTGCGCCCGAGATAGCGTCTTGGCATAAAATGGACAAAAAGGATTACTTTGCGATAATCTGGTTTTTTCAGGAGTCAGGCCGCATGAGTCGGAATAACTGATTGCTCATAAACGATGTTTGGAAATTGAATGGCAGTAAAAGAAAAAAATCGAAATCTGCATGAGGCGAGAAGCTCGAAGAAAGACGAGTTCTATACACAGCTATCGGACATCGAGAAAGAACTGAAGCACTATAAACAGCACTTCAGGGGCAAGGTCGTGTATTGCAACTGCGATGATCCGCATGTGAGCCACTTTTTTCACTATTTCTCATACAATTTCAAGAGTCTTGGCCTCAAGAAGCTCATTACTACCTGCTACAAGAACCAAGACATGGAGCTGTTTAGCCGAAATGATTCTGAACAGGCCATTTACCTAGAATATAACGGAGACAAGAACGGCAAAAACGTTCCTGATCCCAAGGAAATTGGTATCAAGTACCTGAAGGGTGACGGTGACTTCCGAAACGAGGAAAGTATTGAACTGTTGAAGCAGGCAGATATTGTAGTCACGAACCCGCCGTTCTCATTGTTCCGCGAATATGTTGCACAGCTTGTGGCGCACGATAAAAAATTTGTGATAATCGGTAATGTAAATGCGATCACATATAAGGAAGTCTTCCAGTTGATCAAGGATGATAAATTGTGGCTCGGCCCAAGCATACACAGCGGAGACAGAGAATTTGGCGTTCCTGATGATTACCCGCTGAACGCAGCGAGTTTCAGAGTTGATGATGCAGGTAAAAAATACATTCGCGTCAAGGGCGTTCGTTGGTTCACAAACTTTGATTTTAAGGAGCGCCATGAAGACATGATTCTCTACAAGCCATACAGCACAGAGGAGTATTTGAAATTTGATAACTACGACGCCATTAATGTAGATAAGACCAAGGATATCCCTGTTGACTATGATGGGTTCATGGGCGTGCCGATTACATTTTTAGATAAGTATAATCCTGAGCAATTCGAAATCATTGGCCTCATTGCAGGCAACATAAGAGGGCTTGCAGGAATACCCTCTAAAATCAATAAAGATGGCCCATATATAAACGGGAAATTGAAGTACGGGCGTATTCTTATCAAGCGAAAAAAGGAAAGCTGATGAACATCGAACTCAAGGAAATCACCGTCCGCGAGCTTACCGACGGTTATGAGGACAACAATGAAGGCGGTGTTGTGGGATACAGCGGCAAGCTGGACATTCGACCGCCATACCAGAGGGAGTTTATCTACAAGGATAAGCAGCGTGATGCTGTCATTGAGACTATCACGAAGGCTTTTCCGCTGAACGTCATGTACTGGGCTGTGCGTGAAACCGGTGATTTTGAGATTATTGACGGGCAGCAACGCTCCATCTCAATCTGTCAGTATGTCGAAGGTGACTTTTCTTTGAATGGCCGATATTTCGACAATCTTCAGAAAGATGAGCGGGAGCAAATTCTATGCTACAAGCTAATGGTCTACCTTTGTAGCGGCACGGACAGTGAGAAGCTGGATTGGTTCGAGACTATCAACATTGCAGGTGAAAAGCTAACCGATCAGGAATTACGCAATGCTGTGTTCTCAGGTTCATGGGTGACAGATGCAAAACGATATTTCAGTAAAAATGGTTGCGCCGCTTACGGTGTAGGCGGGGATTATCTGAGTGGTACGGCTATACGCCAAGACTATTTGGAAGCGGCTATCAGGTGGATCAGTAACGACGACATTAAGGGCTACATGGGGAAACACCAGCACAAGCCCAATGCAAATAGCTTGTGGCTGTATTTCAAGTCTGTAATTGACTGGGTTCAGACAACATTCCCAACATATCGTCATGAAATGAAGGGCATCGAATGGGGCGTCCTCTACAACTTATTCAAAGATCATGAGTATGACTCAAAAAAGCTCGAAGATGAGATTTCAAGGCTCATGGAGGATGAGGATGTCTCGAACAAAAAGGGGATCTATTCGTACGTCTTGAACGGGAAGGAAAAGCATTTGAATATCAGGGGCTTTAACAAAAACATGAAGCGGGAAGCCTACGAACGTCAGGGAGGAAATTGCCCTGTTTGTAAAGAGCATTTCGAGATTGACGAAATGGAGGCCGATCACATAACCCCGTGGCACGAAGGAGGGAAAACATCGGCTGATAATTGCCAAATGCTGTGTAAAGAAGATAACAGAAGAAAATCGGGGATATAAACAAGTCTAATATGTTTTCCCTGTTTCGTAATTAGACCCCATTTACCGCCACAACTTTTCAAACCTTGCCGGATTTGACGCCGTATAAATAACGGTGTGCTGTATGTTCCGGTGTCC
>CAIVCU010000444.1 GCA_903904495.1 uncultured Chlorobiaceae bacterium | reverse complement strand
TCTGTCATGAGCACCTTTTTGATGTTTTTTCAAGGCTACGTTCTTTTCCGGGCGCCCTGATTCCTGTCTCTGAAGAAGACGGCCAGTATGCCGGTGTTATCCAGAAAGCGGCCCTTCTTGAAAAAATTGCCACCGTTTTTCACTTAAGCGGAGAGGGAATGACACTTGAACTGGATATTCCTGCTTCTGAACTGAAGCTATCCGAGGTTATTGCCACTCTTGAAAAAAACTATGTGACGGTGTTGAGTTTTGGCATGTACCGTGCTGTAGCTGAGAGCGACGCTATGGTTATTACCTTCAGGGTGCAGACGCATGATCTTTTTCGACTTGTAAAAAATATGGAAAAATACGGCTATTTGATTCGATATACTTCGCCATTCTTCACTGAGAGAGATGATGAACTGAGAGAAAAAGCTCTTGAGTTTATTCATTTTATGGATATGTAGATACCCGAATGCCAGCCTGAACTGTAACATTTCCTTAATACCGAAAGTCCAATGTCAACAGAACCCTTTATCGCGCTTGCCGCACGGATTCGGGAGCGTGCAGCAGAGATATATCCAGAAGTTATTGCCTTGCGCCGGGATATTCATCTTCACCCTGAGCTTTCAAATCAAGAGGTAAGGACTACAGCACTGATAACAGACTATCTGCTTGCTCTCGGTATTACGCCTGAGCTTCCTTTGCTTGATACCGGAGTGGTCGCCCTGATCAGGGGAAGGAATACGTCCGCAAAGGCCACTGTTATTGCTTTGCGGGCTGATATTGATGCTCTTCCGCTGAATGAAGAGAACGTGCACGATTTCTGTTCGCTTGATGCTGGAAAAATGCATGCATGCGGTCATGATATGCATACGGCAATGCTCCTTGGCGCAGCTAACATCCTTGCAGGAATGACTGATGAACTGGAAGGGGATGTACTGCTTGTTTTTCAGCCGGCTGAAGAAAAAACTCCCGGCGGAGCAAAACCATTTCTTGATGCAGGGCTTTTCACACGTTTCAATCCATCGGTCATTTTCGGACAGCACTGTTTTCCCAATGTTGCAACTGGAAAAGTTGCCTTGTGCAAAGGGAGTTTTATGGCTGCTACCGATGAATTGTATTTCACCATAACAGGGCAGGGCGGGCATGCCTCAGCGCCCCATAAAGCAGCCGATCCGGTTCTTGCTGCCGCTCATATTATTACCGCCGCTCAGCATCTTGTCAGCAGGGTTGTTCCGCCTCATGAGCCTGCCGTAGTCTCAATAGCTTCAATTCATGGCGGTAATGCTCCGAATGTCATTCCCAGGCAGGTGACCATGTCCGGTACGATGAGAACTATGAACGAGGATTTGCGGGCATTGCTTCAGGAGAGGCTGCGTCAGACGGTTACCCATGTTGCTGCAGGACTTGGCGTTGTGGGAGAAGTTGAAATCAGAAAAGGTTATCCGGTACTTTTTAACGATCCGGCAGTTACCGAACAGGCTGCAATTGTCTGCGGCGAGTATCTCGGCAGCGAAAATGTACTTGAGAGTGAACCGATCATGACGGCTGAGGATTTTGCATACTTCCTTCAGGAGCGTCCGGGGACCTTCTGGCAGATTGGCACAGGAACACCGCTTACTGAAAAAAGCAATACACTGCACTCTCCGACCTTCAATCCCGAAGAACGTGCGCTTGAAATTGGAAGTGGG
>CAIVCU010000443.1 GCA_903904495.1 uncultured Chlorobiaceae bacterium | reverse complement strand
GTGAGGCGATTCTGTTCAGCTCGGCAACAATAACCCTGATGAATTCTACTCGGCGGGGAATTTCGATATCAAGAAGTTTTTCAACTGCGATGGCATAGGCGAATTCGCTGTTCATACCTGCCAGGTAGTCGAGACGGTCGGTATAGGGTACTACGGCCTGGTAATCAACGTTTTCGCAACACTTTTCAAAACAACGGTGGAGGTAACCGAGATAGGGCTCTGCATGGGTAACCACCTCACCATCGGTAAGACACTCGAGTTTGAGAACGCCGTGAGTCGAAGGGTGCTGAGGGCCCATGGCGAGTACCATCTGCTCTGTTTGAAGGTCCTTTTCAAGCACAACGATGTTGTTGTCTTTTCGGGTAACCCTCGTTGAACCCATTCCAGCTATATCTAATTCCTGCATACGTGAGCTGCTTTTACTATTGAAAACACTGTTAGTAGGGCACCTTGATTCCGTGATAGCTCTCCTGTACCTTGTAGTCCTTAAGGAGAGGATAGCCTTCCCAGTCGTCGGGGCAGAGTATCCGTCTCATATCGGGATGACCGGTAAAAAGCATACCGTACATATCATACGCTTCCCTTTCGTGCCAGTTTGCTGTATGCCAGACACAGGCAACACTTGGAATTGATCCGCCCTGGCGTGAACACTTGACCTTGACGGCGATCCTGTGATTGAGTTGACCGAGGGACTCTATGTTACAGACAATACCCACCTTCTCTTCGGCCTGATAATCAACTCCTGAAAGACATGCCATGTAATTGAACTGAAGCTTTACATGATCGCGCATGAAAAGAGCAATTTCAGTCCAGAACGAAATATCGAGAACCTCGAAAAACGGCATAGTTTCGTTAGCATCGAAAGCCGAAACGGCTTCACCGAATTTATCGTGGATAATCGCGTATGCTGCAGCGCTCTGCTGTACTGACTGCGATAAAACTTTTCCTTCTTCCATCTCTGTGGTGGTATGCCTGTTTATTTAATTACGCGCTGGCAGCCTTACGTTCAGACTCAATAACAACCTGAGGATCGACACTTTTTTCTGCAAGTTTTTTCAGTGCATCAGCCCGTGATATACCGATCTGCTCCATACGGATCAACTCCTGAACCTTCATGAGACCACCGATAAGTGATTCAGGCCGTGGCGGACATCCGGGAACGTAAACATCAACCGGAATAATGCGGTCAACTCCCTTGAGTACATGGTATCCGTGCTCCCAGTAAGGACCACCGCAGTTGGAACAGCTTCCCATTGAGAGAACATAACGGGGCTCCGGCATCTGTTCGTAAAGACGTATAACCCTCTCGGCCATTTTCATGGTTACCGTACCGGCTACAATCATAAGATCAGACTGTCGGGGAGATGAGCGGGGAAAAATACCGAAGCGTTCGAGATCGTAGTTAGATGCATTGGTGGCCATCATCTCGATAGCGCAACAGGCCAGACCGAAACCCATCGGCCAGAGTGATGATAAACGGGCCCAGTTGAGAACATTATCAACCGATGTTACCAGCACATTATGATTTTTTATCCCGGCATCTAATAAACCCATAACGAAAAAAAAATATGGTGAATAGTATTTAAACCCTTTCTGTGGCTGATTTTCCTGACGGAAGTTTCGGCATCTGGGGCATTGTTGGAATATTCGGAGTAGGCCTTACCCAATCCAGATCACCCTTTACCCATGCATAAGCAAGTCCGAGAATAAGAATACCGGCAAAAACAAGAGCCTCTACAAGAGCAAATAGACCAAGGTGCTTGAACACTGTTGCCCAAGGGAAGAGAAAAACAACCTCAACGTCAAAAATAATAAAGATAAGGGCGACGACATAAAAGCGGATATTGAACTTAACCCAGGCACTTCCTACGGCTTCTTCGCCGCATTCGTAGGTTGAGTTTTTTGCAGGGTTGGGTCTCTGGGGACGTAACATGCGGGCTGTCAGATAACCACCGACAACGAAAACAATACCGAGGGCAAGGAAAGCAAAAACATTGCCAAAATTACTCAGCGTAGTATCCATGTGCATTGCCAATTTGAGTTAATCCCCGTCTCAAAAGATAAAATTTTTCAATCCTGTAACTTTCTTTCATACAGGTGCGCAAATATAAAAAAAAATTCATTTGGACACAGAAAAAAACCAGCTTTTTATCAGGTGCGGCGGTATTTTCTGAAAACTATTGTTGAGCCTGTGAAAATTAGCACTCTTTCTACAAATACGTAATTTTATAAGCCTCTTATTGATTTCCGCTATAAAATTTCTCTCCAAGCCGCATAAATACCTTTAATAATAAATAGGTCGTAAAGAGAACAATAAGCAGTATAGCCCCCTGCGTAACCGGCCAGGATGCTGTGAGAGTATATACTATCGGCCCGAGAAGGGCTATAAACAGCATCCAGATGATCGGAGTCCATGCTATACCGAGCATAATGGGAAGGCCGGTTTTCATAAACCGCTTTTTCTGGTCTGAATCAGAGAATAGTTTCATGGCATCTGTTAAAAGAAGAGAGTTCCGATCTGTTCGGAGAGAGGTGCGTCAAGCGTTTTCAAGAGTTCATACTCCCGTTTAAGACCTTTCATATCACCCCTCGAAAGATAGTACATGGCCATTTTGCAATGAGCTTCAGCGTTATCAGGTTCAAGCTGGATAGCTGTTTCGAAAGCTTCAAGCGCCTTGTCGACCTCTCCGAGATCAAGGTAGGCATCGCCCAGTACACAGTAAATACCGGTATACTCAGGATCAATAGTAAGCCCTTTTTTAAGGGTTTTCAGAGCCATCTCCTCCTTACCGAGGGTAAACTGAATGAACCCAAGGTGCTTGTATGCCGGCATGCAGCCCGGATCGAGTACGATGGTTTTTAAAAGATCGCAACCTGCTTTCCGGTAGTTGCTCATCGACAGATTTGTTACCGCCCGTGCGTAAAGAGCTGCTGAATCACGACGTTTCAATGTAATGCAGCGATCGAGGAGCTCAAGTGCTTCAGTGTTCTGCTGCCGATCGATATAGATCAACGCCAGTTCATAGATCTTTTCTGAATTATCGGGCTCCTCGTGAAGTGCAGCCTCAAGCTGTTCTTTCTGTGTATCGTCTACAGCGTTCAATGGTCAACTGTTTTACTGTTTATGGTCAAGACTGTTTAAAGGCATTCTGGAGATTACTGAGCGCCTGAAGCTCTTCAAGCACCTTGTCTGCCAGCCAGTGGCCGAGTGCCGGATAATCGTTAATACATCGTAAATACTGTGAGACTGGAAATCCGGCAGCCTCAAGCTTTTTGCAGGCATCATATTCAGTCTCGCTGTTATCAGCGAAAAAGCCGTAGGGGAACATGACGACCGCCTGATACCCTTCGTGCTTAAACTCCAAAAGGGCTTTTTCAATTGTTTCACTCATCCACTCCCCTCCTGTGGAGTGATTCATGCAGCCTTGGCGCACATCAGTGAATATGTTTCGAGGATCGTTCATGATTTTGCGTTTCATACAATCGAAAAACGCTATTGTCTCATTCAGTCCGGTAAAGACTTTGGGAGTATTTCCTTTACGGTCTTTAACCAGTGTACCATGGATGACAAGTACAAGACCGATTTTTCCTGTTTTTTGCTGACGCACAGATGCTGAAAGCTGCCCGAAAAGATAGTCAAGATAGAGACGATGAAGATGGTCGTCTTTCCACAGTTTGCTTAACACCTTAACCTTGGCAAAAGCACTGTCGGCAAAGACATCAATAACCATCTGGCAGGCTATGCCACAGGAAAAGGAGGATTCAACAGGAATCATCGGGACCACTACGACACCGTCATACTCATGCTGCAGCTCTTGAAACATATCGTCCAGGTAGGGCGGCACAAAATAATAGGCATCAATTAC
>CAIVCU010000442.1 GCA_903904495.1 uncultured Chlorobiaceae bacterium | reverse complement strand
GCCCGCCTTATTGCCAATGTCGACAAGGCAATCAAATTCGGGCAGATGCAGAACCGTTCCGTCACGCTGGGCCAATGCGGTTTTTTTTCAGCTGAAGAAGGGGCTCAGCTTGAGGCCGAGCACTACCCCGATATGGAGCAGGCTGAAATGATGCCCGAGCCTGAAAAACTGCTCCATGAAAAAAAACTGGTCGGATTCTATCTGAGCCATCATCCGCTCACACCATACCGGAGGGATTGGCAGGCTTTTGCAACGCTGCAGCTTCAGGCAAAAGAGGTTGTCAAGGCAAAACAGTATAAAGTGATAGGAGTTATCGTCTCAGTGAAACCTTATCAGGACCGTAAAGGCAAACAGATGCTTTTCGGCTCTATCGAGGACTTTACCGGCAAAGCTGATTTCACTGTTTTTGCAAGTCTCTACGAGCAGTACGGGCATCTTATCAAACCCGAAGAGGTATTGATGCTTGTTGCTGAAGGGGAGGTAAGCGGTGGCATGCTCAAACTTCTGGTCAGAGAGATTGTGCCGATAAAAAAGGTCAGAGAGGGCCTCATCAAAAAAGTTGTTCTTAAAATCGATGCTGACGAGCAGCAGCAGCTCGAAAAGCTTGTCGCAGTAAAACGGATTTTTGATGCAAACAGGGGAGGTACGCAAGTCGACTTCGAAGTCAAAGCCCAGTCGGGTGATAATATTGAAACACTCACACTCTTTGCCCGCAGTATACCAATCGACCCTACCGAAAGCACCATTGAAAAGCTTGAGGAGATAATGGGTCCTGATAATGTGCGGATTTCAGGATAGCCGGATTTATTTAATAAATTATTTTTATTACTTTCATCACAGATTGATTGTATTGGCAGTAATTTTTAATCATTCACTAATTTAAAAGGACAGATAAAAAATGAGCGGAAAATATTTTGTAGCAACCGACCAGAATTTCAAAGCTGAGATTCTTGAATCAGATAAAGTTGCATTGGTTGACTTCTGGGCAGCATGGTGTGGCCCTTGTATGATGCTTGGTCCGGTTATTGAAGAGCTTGCTGGCGAATATGAAGGAAAGGCTGTCATTGCAAAACTCAATGTTGACGAGAATCCCGCAACTGCAGCACAGTATGGCATCAGAAGCATTCCATCTCTTCTTGTGTTCAAAAATGGCCAGGTTGTTGACCAGATGCTTGGAGCTCTGCCTAAAAACCAGATAGCTAAGAAAATCGACGAACATATCGGTTGATACATCAAGCGCCGCTAAACCTGTTATCCCGGCCCCTGTGCCGGGATGCACGGCAAGGCATTAACACATGTTTAATAAGGTGAGCGTTAGAGGCCTTTTTATTTAAATGACTTTTGCCGACTGCCCACTGCTGACTCATATCTTTCTTCACTCAGCACTCAGCACTTTTCACTGTTCATTGCCGACTACCGACTGTTCATTGCCGACTGCCGACTGCATCTATACCTGTTTTAAGATATTTTTAAGCTTTGTTATAGGGTTTTTAAAGTTTTGTGAAGATATATTTGTACCTGTTAGATGGTTAATATCTTTATTTTCCTTTACTAATTAAACCGGTAGATGAAACAATGAGTGGAAAATATCTTGCAGCAACCGATGTGAATTTCAAATCCGAGATTCTTGATTCAGATAAAGTTGCCTTGGTTGATTTCTGGGCAACATGGTGTGGACCTTGCATGATGCTCGGCCCTGTTATTGAAGAACTTGCAGGAGATTATGAAGGAAAGGCAGTCATTGCAAAGCTCAATGTCGATGAAAATCCAGAAATCGCAGCAAAGTTTGGCATCAGAAGCATTCCTGCTCTTCTTTTGTTTAAAAATGGTAAGGTCGTTGACCAGATGCTTGGAGCCTTGCCGAAAACACATATTTCAAAGAAAATCGACGAGTATCTCAACTGACAGCCCATCATGACAAGTTGCCCCGCTCATCCTCCGCGCAGTCGTCTGGATGGGCGGAAACCCCTCACAGTAACAATATCAAAATAAGTAATTATGGACCTTGATGTACGCGACATAATCATTATGGGAACCGGCCCTGCCGGGTATACCGCTGCTATCTACACTGGAAGGGCAAACCTCAAACCGCTTGTTATTGATGGCTTTCAGCCTGGAGGTCAGCTCATGATCACCACGGAAATCGAAAATTTCCCTGGTTTTCCTGAAGGAATACGGGGTCCGGAACTCATGGCGAAAATGCGCGAACAGGCGACAAAATTCGGTGCAGAATTTGCCAGTGGGAGTGTTACAGAGGTTGATCTTTCAAGAAGTCCATTCTGTCTTACTCTTGAGGATGGTCGTGAATTTTTTACCCGATCGCTTGTTATTGCTACTGGTGCAAATGCAAAATGGCTTGGTATAGAGTCGGAAAACCGTTATCGGGGAAAAGGCGTATCTGCCTGTGCAACCTGTGATGGATTTTTCTTCCGTGACTGTAATATCTTTGTTGTTGGCGGGGGAGATACAGCGATGGAGGAGGCTCTCTATCTGACCAAATTCGCTTCTCATGTAACTCTTGTTCATCGTCGCGAAGAGTTCAGGGCATCGAAGATAATGACGCTCCGTACCCGAAAAAACCCGAAAATAAGTACGATGGTCAATCAGGTTATTGATGAGATTATCGGTGATGGCCAGAAAGTCACTGAAATTCGCCTGAAAAATGTGCTGACCGGTGAGCTCACCGTTCACCCCTGTGATGGAGTCTTTTTGGCTATAGGTCACGAGCCTAATTCCAAATTGTTCAAAGGGCAGCTCGATACTGACGATTACGGCTATATTCTCACCAAAAAATCCTCCACCGAAACCAATGTTCCCGGTGTATTTGCCTGTGGAGATGTTCAGGACTTCACTTATCGCCAAGCCGTCACCGCAGTAGGAACCGGATGTATGGCCGCAGTCGATGCCGAACGCTTTCTCGAATCAATTCGCTGACCTCTTTTCACTTGTGCTTTGCTGAGCGAAAGAGAATCAACCCGTTCGCTCAGCAAACTTTCATCACGAACTCCCCTCTCCTTTTAAACCCTCCTCCTCAGCAACAAAGCCCACTGCCCACTGATTTCCCTTAGAACTCAGCACTTGAGTTGCAGTCCCCATTACTGAGTACTCAATTCCCCATTAACGATCCTCTGGATATCTGAAACTGAATGATATCCTCCATGCACCGGCAGCATCATAGAACTGATAACTTTACCGGAAATGCCGTCAAGTACCGTATAGCTTGCAACAGCTCCGCCCATCACATAAAATGGATTTGAACCGAGAGAAGACCAGAGACTCTTTTTTGTATACAGTGATCCGGATAATTTTGATGGCTGTAATATGACAAGGTACGTATTCGATTTCAGCAATTTATCTTGAAGCACTGTCTGCTGTACAACTCTCGAAAACATTGTTCCTTTTTTATCATTATCAATCGCTGCAAGTTGAGTCAGCAATGTCTTTGCTTCCTCAGCTCTTTTTGTCGTCTCATTCGCCCATTGAGAGAGATTTGCAAGTTTTTCAATCAGAG
>CAIVCU010000441.1 GCA_903904495.1 uncultured Chlorobiaceae bacterium | reverse complement strand
GTCAGGAGTCCGAGCGCCTCCATTTTTGTTGCGTGCTGCAATTTGATGGCAAGTTTTTTCTTCTCTTCCTTAGCAATCTTTTTGGCAACGATATCCCAGACTTGATTAGCTAATGTCTCTACCCACGTAATATCGTTATCACCGTAATTCGTCTCCTTGTTCCCGACTCCCATGATTGCTACTATTTTCTCGTCACGGGTAACAGGAATAACCAGTTCGCGATTTATTTCAGCATGTCCGACCGGCAACCCTCTGCGATGCTCGAGTGTGAGATAATCATTATGGATAACCGCTTTTCTCTCTCGTACTGCATCTGCCCATACACCGGCCTTCTTCAGCGGATAGTGCACTCCCTTTCCTTCCGCCTTGCACATATTTTGCAGGGTATTGGTTGAGACGGTCTGGAGCAACAGGGTGTTCTGATCTTCAGCTAAAAAAAAGACAAACCCGATGGAACTTCCCGTTAACTTTTCAGCTTCATCAACCGTAGCAGTCAGCAGTTCCTCAATTGATGAAGTCTCAGCTAGCTGGAGAATCCGAAGCCTGAATACATTGAGTTGTTCATAACGATTTCGTTCGGTAACGTCATGAATAATAGAGTAAAGCATCTCTTTGCCTGCAATTTCGACCTTGCTGCCGAATACTTCAACATCACTGATGGAACCTTGTGCACTCCTATGGCGAAATGAAAACCGGGTTTGTTTCGATGTTCTGCATTTTTCCATCTCTTCCATCACTTTTTCAGGATCCAGGGTATTGATATCTTGTATCAGCATCCTGCGGAGTTTTTCAACCGGCCACTGGTAAAAATCGGCAGCTGCTTGATTAGCGTCAATGATACGTCCTGTTTCCGGGTCGATAAGCATCAACGTTGCGGTATGGTTCTCAAATAGTTTTCTGAATCGCTCCTCGCTTTGTTTTAGCAGGTTTTCAGCATGTTCTCGCGCCTCGCGATTTCGCAAAGTCTTGATTCCAAACGACAGGTTGTCAGCAAGCGAACACAGCAGCTCTTTCTCCTTTTCATTGAAGGCATAGGGTATTTCCGAGTATATGGTTAATGCTCCGAACACCGTTTCGTCCATTGTCAAGGGCAAACTCTGAATGGAGGCATACCCGCGCTTTATAGCCTCTTTTTGCCATGGTTCAACAAGTGGTTTATTGAAAATATCATGTAAGGATGCCGGAAGACCTGTTCGGATTGCGATTCCTAAAGGTCCTTGTCCAAACTCATCATCGGCCCAGGTTAATCTGGATGAATTGGTGTAACCTTGTTCAAAACCCGCATAGGCCACCTGGACTACAGTTTTTGAATCATCATCTTCAGAATAACCAACCCATGCCATCCGGTAGCCACCGATGTCAACCATGATGTTGCATATTTGTTGCAGCAGCTCCATTTCATCTGTGCTATGAATCAACGCCTGATTGCATTGGTTGGTCGCCAGTAGCGCACGATTCAGCCTGTGAAGTTCCCCTTCAACATGCTGGAGCTCTGCAGATTCATGATGTGATTTCATACGTATATCGTTTTATCAATCCTAAGAGGATTTAGCGGCTTTGTGCCCATTTCCGGATTTTTTGCATTCCGACTTCATACACATCCGCAACAGTAATCTTTCATATAAGTTACGCCTTGAAAATTGTACAAAATGCGGTTAAAATAAATTAAAGCAAATTTCATGCCATATAATGATCATAAATAAAGATTACGGTTAAGTGTTTATAAATAAATGATTTATAGATCTCATGAACTTTTTTTGGAGGGCGGCAGGTAGAATAATGTGGATTTGCTGTTCTCAGTAAAAAAACGGTGTCCCGATAATACACATTCTGTCTCATCAGTGCCGGACTCACTTGCCCTGCAAAAGCGCAGCAAAAAAAAAGAGCCACTTCTCCTGGCTCTTTCATGTTCTCTTTTTTTATGTGTCCGATTTGTCCAGTTTTGATTGGTATTTAAAGTAATTCGATAATTTCCTCAGGATGCTCAACCACTCTTTTCGCTCCGAACTCCAGGAGCTCGCTCTTTGGTCTGAACCCCCAGAGCACGCCGAGAGGATACATTCCGGCTCTTGAAGCAGTCAGCATGTCTATACAGCTGTCACCCACATAGAGAATTGCGGAAGCATTCTCACCAAGCATATCGGCAACAAGCAGTGCTCCCTCAGGATCCGGCTTGGGGGCAATGCCGCTGTGATGACCCATAACTACATCGAAACGCCACGATGCAAGGAGACTCTCCGCGCAAAGCCGGGTAAAGTGATCTGCCTTGTTCGAAAGGATCGCCATTTTGATCCGCCGCTCACTTATGGTATCAAGCAGGGGAGCAATGCCCGGATAGGGCCGGGTATTAACATTCCAGTTATCGCCATACTCTACCATCAGCTCCTTGAGTAGCAGGTCGATTGTCTCCTCTTTTCCAACCCCTTCCGGTAAAGCTTTCCTGACGAGTTCTCTCATGCCATGACCTACAAGAAACCGGCACTCATCAAGCGTATGGGTGGGGTAATCATGGGCTCTAAGTACCGTGTTGAGGGTGTTGACAATATCCTGAAGAGTATTAAGCAGGGTTCCGTCAAGGTCAAAAATAACAGCGTTGAAGTTCATATGAGAGTGATTTCCGTGATTGTAAAAGAGATCTCTTTTGTGATTATTGAGGGTCCTTGCTACCATTCTGATGCATAAGTCTATATTTAACTCGTGAAATTTCAAAGTTATCATACCGGTCACTATCTTACGGAATTGCAGAATGGAACAGTAGGTGTAGGTTTTATCAACCGCTGATATCGTTTTAATTGTCAAACTGATACTTTTTTTACAGAGCCGGTTAACGAATATGCCGGCTTTTTTGTTTTCAATTGAGAATTTCTATCAAAATAAGTTCAAATAATTGTTTCAAACTTGTAACATAGGCCTCATTGCTTTCTAAAGGTAAAGCC